>CAYGTY010000052.1:0-31856 GCA_964352825.1 uncultured Anaerolineaceae bacterium | reverse complement strand
CAGGTTCAAGATATGAAGCAATTAAGACTGTTGTTGTCATAGAAATTCCTTATTGCGAGTTAATTTATAATTTTAGACGGGGGTCAAAAATATCACGTAAGCCATCACCCAGCAAATTAATCGAGAGAACCGTAACCATAATCGCTAATCCGGGATAGGTCGTAACCCATGCCGCAACCCGAATATATTCGCGACCTTCATTGAGCATCAAGCCCCATTCAGGATTCGGCGGTTGTTGACCCAAGCCAAGAAAGCTCAATGCCGCACCAGCGATAATTGCACCAGCGACACCATTGGTCGTCACAACAATAATCGGTGCAACAACATTGGGTAAAATATGTAAAATCATAGTTCGCCAAGATGATGCCCCCAATGCGCGCGATGCCACAATGAAATCATATTGTTTAATGGATAGAGTGCTTCCACGAACGACCCGTGTATAGACAGGAATCGACGAAATACCCACCGCAATCATCACGTTCTGCAACTCTCGTCCCAACACAGCAATAATGACTAATGCGAGTAATATTCCAGGGAAAGCCAACATCATATCAATCAGACGCATGATGATAATATCCGCCCAACCACCTAGATAACCCGATATAAGACCTAGCAAAATACCCAAGGTCGCACCAATCGCAACCGAAAAGATACCCACTTGGAGCGAAATTTGACCACCATACAAAATCCGTGAAAAAATATCGCGTCCTAAGTTATCTGTACCTAAAATATAATCTGAAGACGGCGGTTGCAGACGGTCACGCCGAAATTGGTCCGTCGGTTCATAGGGTGCGATAATCGGGGCAAGAACAACCAAAATTACAATTACCGATAACACAAATGAACCAATGACCACATTACGTGAGCGCAGGCATCGTTTTAATAAGCGGATACTTTGACGTTCTAGCTTAAGTTCAAGAGTTTGAGGACGTGCTGTTGAATTAGACATAACGGATTCGCGGGTCTACTATAGCGTAAATAAGATCAACAAAAATATTCACCATCACATAAATAAGTGCAATAAAAAGGGTTGTACCTTGCACCAAGGTAAAGTCTTTCTGTAAAACGGCTTCAACATACATCTGACCAATTCCCAATCGTGCAAAAATTGTCTCCGTCAATACCGCCCCACTGAGCATATTCCCAAGCATCAACCCCAATATAGTAATCACTGGAATCAACGCATTCCGTAAAACATGCCGACCGATAACCACTTTTTCAGAGATACCTTTAGAGCGCGCTGTAAGCACAAAATCTTGATTCAGCACTTCTAACATGCTTGAACGCACCATACGTGCTAATGACCCAGCAGACACCAACGCAAGGGCGAGCGCAGGTAAAATCAGCCGTTCAATCCCCCCTTGTCCAATCGCAGGTAATATCTTCAAGTAAACTGCAAAGAGCAAAATAAATAAGAGAGACGACCAATAGACTGGCATAGAGATACCAATTAAAGCAAATGTCATCGCAATCGTATCAATCATCGTATTATGATTAAGTGCCGCAATAATCCCAAGACCAATACCCAAAATAGATGCAATCAGTAAGGCAGCAAAAGCCAATTCAATGGTCCACGGTAAACGTGTCATAATTTGGTCGGTCACGGGGACATTGGTTTGTAAAGAACGTCCGAGGTCTCCCCGTAAAGCATTCCCCATATAACTCAAATATTGTTCATGGAGTGGTCGATTTAACCCCATATCCTCACGTACACGTTCTAATAATTCAGGGGTACTCCGCTTATCACCCAAGAATACCTCAGCAGGGTCACCGGGTGTGAGGTGTAGCATCAAAAAAACAGCAATGGTGACTAAAAGAATTGTGGGAATCGCTTGAATCATACGACCGATGAGATATTTAAACATAGACTCTCTCTGTTCAACATCGTATATTAGAAATGTAGAGATAGACTACACAAGCCCTATCTCTACATTAGATTAAACTATAAAACTGAGATTAGCCACTAATACTCGCGGCGTAGAAGTTTGGAATGAAACCACCACCAAGAATCGTGACACCTTCAACATTTGGTGTACTTGCAAACAAGACAACTGGATCATTGAAGAAGCCCATAATAGCTTCGTCAGCAATTTTCTGTTGAATGTCGGCATAGGCAGCAGCACGGGCTTCGATGTCACCAATACCAACCGCAGCATCAATCATCATGTCCATCTCTTCGCTGACATAGTTGTTACGGTTCGTTCCACCACCTGCATTTGCAGAATAGAACAAGGTACGGAAGACACCATCTGGATCAGTTTGTGTATCCCACCATTGTTGTGTATTATGTTCACCAGCGCGGACAGCTTCCAAATAAGCAGCAATGTCAGATAGATTCAATTGGAAGTCGATACCAATCGCAGTCAAATCTTCTTGCAAGAATTGTGCAGTCGCAGCATTCAATGGACGGTCAGGACTCCAGTGTTGGATAGTCAAAGTTTCGCCATCGCGTTCACGGAAACCTGTTTCTTCATTCATCATCCAGCCAGCTTCATCAAGGATTGCGCCAGCAGCGTCTGGATCATAAGGTAATTGTTGGCAATATACATCTGTCCATGCAAACATGATGCTTGTCAATGCACTACATGCAGGTTGTCCAAGTCCTTCATAGACAACATCTTGCATAATTTCGACATCAATCGCTTGAATGATAGCCTGACGTACAGCCAATTCATCAGTTGGTGCTTTTTGTTGGTTGAACATCAAAGAATAACCATGACCAGCTTGAGCGAATTGTGACAATATAAAATCTTCACTTTCGTCAATACGGGCAACATCAAGCCCAGGTACGGAGTCAATCATATCAACTTCGCCACTTTCAAGAGCAGCGAGGCGAGTTGATGGTTCAGTAATCAACTTGAAGATAAGACGGTCAATATTAGCTGGACCGCTCATACCAAATACGTCTTCACTACCCCAAGCATAATCTGGATTTTTCACCAAAACAACTTCCGAGTCGGGGATATAAGATTCAAAGATGAATGGACCTGTACCAACGATTCCAGAGAATCCCCAATCCTCACCCAATTCTTCAACTGCTGCTTGGGAGACTGGACCTAATTGAGGGTGTGATACGCCATCAAGGAAAGCCGCATTCGGTGATGAGAAACGAACCACAACCGTGTATTCGTCAATAACTTCAGATTCCATGTAAGGACCAATGAAACTAAATGCCATCTGCGAGTTAGTCTCAGGGTCAACAATGCGGTCAAATGTGTATTTGACAGCTTCTGCATTAAATGGTGTACCATCATGGAAGGTCACATCATCACGTAACATGAATGTATATTCGGTTGCATCTTCGTTAACAGTCCACTCCGTTGCAAGTGATGGATGGAATGTTCCAAGGGGTTGTTGCTTGACAAGAGTATCAAATACATGCCCGACCATAATTTCAACACCAGAGAATGTAGTTGCTCCGGGGTCTAGTGTATCAACAGTGAAGCTTAACCCAAAGGTCATAACCATTTCATCTTGTGTTGACATTGGTGCGACTAAAAATGTCAGCAGGAGAACCAAACTGACAACTAAAGAAGTAATTCGTTTCATAAAAAAGTCTCCTAAACCTATTGTGTAAAACATTATTGATTGTTGATTGCGTTGACAATAAGACCCAAACCCAATAGAATATTGATTAGTTTAGTAATTGTCGACAATCTACTATCGACAGTGATTATAATTTGCATAACACACGATGTCAACAAAATCGTCTTTTTTCATCTAACTTAAACAAAAAATGGATTCAAAATGACTTCAATTATGACAAAAATAAACTGGGACTCAGTCCCAATTCCTGCAACATCGGCATTCGGCAGTGCAGATTTGACAATCGGTGAAGTCGGAACAGGCTCGCCACGTTTATTGATAACTGCTGGGATTCACGGTGATGAAGGTCCGTGGGGGGCGTGGGCAATTCAAAAATTATTAGAACGCGTCGATGAAAGTGAGTTAAAGGGCAGTATTCGCGTTGTACCTGTAACCAACCCTTTAGCCATGCAAGCGGATAAACGTAATGCACCCGTTGACCAGCTCGACCTTAATCGTTCATTCCCAGGGAGTGCAACAGGCTCATATACAGAACGCGTCGCCCATACACTCATCGAACATGCCCTACCTGATGTAGATTACGTTATTGACTTACATGGCGGTGGCAGTTGGTGTGTGAATTCCTTTGTCTTTGAGATGCAAGGCGGAAGTGATTTATCATTATCGTTCCCTGCCCCATTTATTGTATCTGCTCCATCGCGCGATGTGACCCTAACAGGTTATGCAAAATCACAAGGTTTGACCGTTGCCGCCGTAGAAATGGGTGGACGAAGCCAGTTTGAGGGTGAATGGGCAGACAAAATCGCAGATGGTTTATACCGTGCCTTAGCTACCGTCGGAATTATTGAGCCTAAAGCACCACTGACCCCACTAGCCCCACCGACTCGTGTGAAATCCACAACAGTCTTGCGCCCAACGATAGGTGGCATTTTTATACCCGAAATTGATGCCAGCAAAGTCGGCACAATTGTACCCAAAGATACACTCTTAGGTCGGATGATACACCCTATGACACAAGCCGTTATCGAAGAATTCCATGCGCCATATGAGCAAACAGCCATAATGCTCCTGCGCCCATTTGTAGCACAACTTGAAGGTGGCGCAATGACCTATGTCATATCAGAGCCAGCCGAATAATCAAAGATAATTTAAGTCAATCTAGTAGTCATTTTAGGAGACAACATAATGCCAGATAAATTACGAGTAGGAGTTATTGGTGCTGGACGCTGGTCAAGAAGTGCCCATTTACCGGGATTCACGCGCTCACCCCATAGTGATATTGTCGCAATTTGTGACATGAATGAAGATATGGCAAAATCAGCCGCCAGCGAGTTTGGTATCGAGTCTGTTTATACAGATTATGAAGAGATGCTAGCACGGGATGATATTGATGTCATTGATGTGTGTACGCGCGGGGGTATTGGTGACAAGAACAACCACGAACCTCTCGCATTTGCAGCAATCGAAGCAGGCAAACATTGCCTCTGCGAAAAACCTGTCGCCCATGATTACCTCAATACATGGAAAGCTCATGAATTAGCCGTATCTAAAGGGCTGAAAACCAAAGTCGGTTTAACCTTCCGTTATGCTCCAGCTATGCAATATATGCGCGACCTCATCGCAGATGGTTTTGTCGGCGACCCTTATATTTTTAATGGTTACGAACAAAATTCCCAATTTATTAGTCCAACCGAACCTGTCACCAAAGTTGATTTAATTCCAGAAACTGAACAAGAAGAAATCAAAGTTTCATCGATTGAAGGCTATGGCGCACCTATTATTGACCTCAGTATGTGGTTTATGGGAAGCCCCTTAAAAAGTCTTGTCGGCTTACTCTATAATTTCGTCCCCTATCGCACCATGCCATCGGGCGAACGAATCCGTACCAATATTGATGATGGGGATGTTTACATCGGTGAATATACCAATGGTGGTTTCTGTACAATCCAATCCAGCTATGTCACAGTGAATAGTTACCCGGGGCTAGAAGCACGGCTTTATGGCTCACAAGGTGCGCTCTTATGCCGTCTGGGTGCAGAGCTAGAAAATAAAGAACTTCTCTTGCAATCGACAACACCTGACGCTGCCGAAGTAGAGTATGTCCCGACAACCATTCCAGACACCTACTATCCACCACAATATACTCCCGGTGAGCCTTGGCCATCCATGTTTTATGCAAATCTTGTTCATAACTTTATGGAAGAAATCGTCAACGATACAGACGAAAATCAAGGCAACTTTGCTCAAAGCGCACTCGTCCAAGAGATTATCAATGCAGTAGAAATTTCTCACCGTGAACGCCGTTGGGTCGATTTACCATTAGAGGCTCAAGCATAATTTTAACTACATCAAATAAGGGCATACACAACCGTATGTCCCTTATAATTTTCAAACATAGCAAAAGCAATTATGACTTTAGCTGATAGTGTAGGAATATATTTCCATCACTATAGATTTTTGTGTCCAAAAGTATTAAATCAACGATACCTTCATAACCAGAAAATACAGTTAGACCATCCCCAAATATTACAGGGTTAACCTTCAGAATCAGTTCATCAATTAAGTGATGCTGTATAAGATAGCCAGCCAATTTTCCACCACCGCATAGATAAATAGATCCACCATCCAGCGACTTAAGGTCTTTTACAAACCTAGCTGGGTCTTCCCGAATCACTTGCAGTTGATCATGTTGATAGGCTTCCATACTTTGTGAAAACACATATTGCATCATGTGTGCGTACATCGGTGAGGGTTGCCCCGGTTCAATCCCAGCTTTATATCCTGCTTCATAGGTATGTTTACCCATCAAAACGGTATCATAATCTTGCAGGCTTTTAATGTAATCAGGAATATATTGCGCCGTCATCGAAAAGCCATCTGTACCGCCCTTGTTATCTGCAATAAAGCCATCAACACTTGTTGCTACATAATAGATTAACTTTCGTAATTGTTGATTCGTACTCATATCACGTCCTTTCTAATCAATATAATTAGTTTAGACATTGGATATAAAGTTGTATTGGAAAAAATTTAACTCCTATCATCATCGGGTAGGTTTTTATTATGTTCAGGACTTTGAGGAGCATACGCAGATGGAGAAATACCAGCAAATTTCTGAAATTCATTAATCATATGTGACTGGTCATAAAAACCACAGTGATAAGTAATATCCGCCCAGCTATCAACTGCTTGTGAAGCAATCATATCTAATGCACGATGGAAGCGTTGTAAACGAGAAAACAATTTGGGAGTCATCCCAATATCATCCCGAAAAAGCTGAATAAAACGCGGGGGACTAAGGGCGATGTCTTTACCAACTTGAGCAATTTTATAGCTTGGGGATGCAACCGCCAAAACATCGAGCGCGTGTTCAATCGCAGAATGTCGTTCAACTCTATCATGACGCTTTTGAAGCAAATACTTCTCCATTATCTGAAACCGTTCATGAGCATAGCTTGCTGTCATCAGTTGAGTATAAAGCGACTCCGCGCCATATCCACCCACATCCTTTAAATCAATAATTTGATTATGATGTTCTTTCAAAGAGACATCAAAAAAGTGTTTCGCCCCACCGGGTTTAAACAAGACTGAGAATAGTGTTGTCGGTTGACTCGTATCAATCACAAAATATTCTGAATGACAGCCAACAAACATCGCTCGATGATATTGATAACCAGATGCTTTATGAACACAAAATACCCCATCAGATAAATTAAAGGTTATCTCCTCTAAGCCAATCGGAAGGATGCGTTCTTGTGTATGCTGTGGTGCATAGTGTTTCCAATGCCACATCATCACAATTGATTCGGATAATGGGAAAGGTGGCGAATAAGTCTTTAGTGACATATCAAATAAACCTACTACGATATTACGTTGATTCCATCATAACATCAAACCAGCACTTGATAAATTATATCTATCCCTTATAATCCAACCTTGGCTAACAACCATATAGCGACACAAACCGTAGACAGTGGGTGAGCAATGCTCTTAATATCCTACCGAGGGGAAAGCATAGACATTCAACTTTGATTTTGAATTCTACAGCGACCTCATGTGCGGGTCGCTTTTTTGATTCAGTAGGGTTAGTTGCATCGGCAATATCGTCGGTGACTAACAACAGAGAGGAGCGACACTTGCCAATTTCAAGAACACGCAAGGAAGAACTAGTCGCTAAGTATGTTGAATTACTGAACGAGAGCAACGGCTTTATCCTTGTCAGCGTACAAGGCTTAACTGTAGCTCAAACTCAGCAACTACGTAATATTGTTCGTGGTGAAAACGGACTCTATGCCGTAGCAAAAAACACCTTAATCCGCAAAGCCCTAGAACAAGCAGACTGGGTTGTTCCTGAAGAATTACTTCATGGTCCAGTTGCTATTGTCTTCGGTCGCGATAATATGCCGGGTGTGTCCAAAGCCCTTCTCAAGTTTATTGATGATGGTGACTTTGATGAGAAGATGCAAATTACAGGTGGTGTAATGACAGGTGACATCTTAGATGCTACCAAAGTCGAAGCGATCTCTAAATTGCCAACTCTCGATGAACTCCGCGCACAACTCGCAGGGCTGGTTATTTCACCAGCACAAGGTGTCGTCAACGTACTGTATCAAGCGACAGGTGGTGTCGTCAACGTCCTTCAAGCGTACTTAGACAAGAACGAAGAAGGCGCAGACGCATAAGCCCTCAGGCAATGCCTGACCATAGTAACATCCGTTTTGCATTTTAGATTTGATATTGTGTCCACTTGGACATATTAGAGAAAAGGAACATAAAATGGCAGATCTCGATAAATTAGTAGAAGAGCTCAGTGCGCTGACCATTTTGGAAGCGGCTGACCTCAAGTCCAAACTTGAAGAAGCATGGGGCGTAGAAGCTGCAACTGGTGGCGGTGGCATGATGATGATGGCTGCTGGTCCTGCAGCTGCGGCTGAAGAAGAAGAAGAACAAACAGAATTCAACCTCATTCTTAAAGAAATTGGTCCTAAAAAGATCAACGTCATCAAAGCGATTCGCGGTATCACCAGCCTCGGTTTGAAAGAAGCAAAAGAATTGGTAGAATCCGCTCCTGCAGTCATCCTTGAAGAAGTCGGCAAAGATGCTGTCAACGAAGGTAAAGCTCAGCTCGAAGAAGCTGGCGCTGTTGTAGAAATCAAGTAACACCAACTGAATCAAAATTGTTCAAAATGCAGTCAGCACTATGCTGGCTGTTTTTGTTTTATCGCTATATTGATTTGTCGATATGCTGTATGAATTCCCCCATATATCTTGTTTATCGTCTATAATAACGATACATAATTTGAGCCAGTATTGGGGAATATGAATGCGTAAAAGATTAAGCCCTAAAATCCAACGGCGTAGACGACCCATCGATTCCGAGCTAACAACAAATCTAGCCCAACACACTGCATCTGATACCGTATTAGAGATGCAACAAACAATTGGGAATAGAGCAACACAACGTTTAGTTCAACCTACCCCATCATCACCATTTGCAGCAAAATCCTTTAGTGGACTAGTGATGCGCACTCCCAAAATCGAAACCGCATCAGCACCTACACCAACCATTCAACGTAATAAACTTGATGATTTACAAGATAGCCTCGCTGAGGCAAAAATTGCAATCGCCCCAAAAACGCAAGGTAGTCGTGCATGGAAAACCTTGAATAATCGCATCAAACGACTTGAAGGTGAAATTCAAGAATTACAAGCGACTAGCACCCCTGAACCCGTTAAAGAACCTGAAAAAATTTCAGAACCCTTTAAAGAAAAATATCCTAAATTAGCAAGTAGCTTTGAAGAAAGTGCGATAGAAGGTCTAGAAGCGGCTGTTGGCGAAGAACGGCTCACCAATTTATTGACCAAATTTACGGGCGGAAACCTTAAAACTTGGATTGATGCCCTCACGCTTGTGAAATTTACAGATTTAGTTTCCACTTTTGACAATGGCAAGATCAGCGCATTTACGACGAAATTCTCTATCGACAAAATCGCAGACTTATTTAGTGTCTATAATGCAAATGCCATTAATCTCATTTTGGGAGACTGGGGCTTAGATAGTGCCGTTGATGTCTTTAACCACTTTACCGCTGCCGAATTTAAGGTTTTTGTAGGAGTGGTTAAACGCGATCGTGTCAAATATTTGATTAAAACAATGAAATTAACTGGTGAAGTCCTTGCTGATTACCCTGCCATATTCCTCAGAGATTTCAAGGGAGCTGGCGCACAAAGTATGAACCACCTCTTAACAGTATACACAAAAAGTAATGGTGTTATTTCAGGCGGGCATGATGCAACGGTCTTTAATCCCGAACTCAATCGCTATATTGGAAGTTATCAAGACGACGACGGTAATGTGATCCGTGTCCGCAATGGTCGCATAACAGGTAGGGATACAGGCTCTATATATGATAAAGTTTATTACACAACCCATACAACTGATGGATACAATTTAAATAGTGGTTCAAAAACTCTCATCCATAACTTAGCATCCAACCAAGCAGTATGGTTAAAACGCGCTAATGAAGCCATTTGGGGAAGCATCCGCGCCATGCAATTTAATGAGGATGGTGGTGCATGGAGTGGTAGATCAGACGATGGATATAATTTTGAGGGCTACTACACCCCATCAGTCAGCACAACTGAAATCGCGACTTTCTACCCAGTATAGTGAATAGGATAATGGCAATATAATGACCATATTTGATGAACAGATTCTCGATCATATTAGCGTTACAATTCACTATCCACCTAGTCGTCGGCAACGGCTGATTCAAGCGAAAGTTACGATTGATGACGATCAGGCACGCCAAGCCATTGAACGCTTTGTGGGCTTAAATAAATTTGAAGACATCAACCTCATCGCATCAGGCATCGCCAATCGGCACACTGTTGGAATGGATATGCAAGAAATGGAGTATCCTCACCCACAAAACCCGACAACCGACGCAATTATCATCGGTGATGGTTTAGAATTTAGTGCACACTTAACAGAGTCAGCATTTAATCAACTCATGCTCCGCACATTTGATGCCTTGATAGAAAAAGTTAATGAGTCTGATATAGACTTTGCACCAGAACCAGCATGGGAAGGCTTTTTGCAATCTGTTGAGACCTTACGTGACCGTGTTAGCTAGTGTAGAGTCTCGAAATACATTGGAAATAAGTCAGTGGAAGAGACATGTCTCTTCCCTACGAAAACATACGGAAACGTTGTAGGGACTGGGCTTGCCCTGTCAGAAAAAGATTTCTAAGAATATTTAGGACATCACATAGGTAGGTATACAATTGACATTACAAATCAGACACGCTTTTATCATCACCCTTCTTCTACTCATAATTTATCCGACGGTCGCGCAAGAAGACCAACCACTCGTCGCAAATATAGACTATGGCATGACAATCAGCGAGTCGATTACAGAGACTGCATTTTTTGATTGGTGGCGCATCAATGTTCAAGTCGGTGACGAGATTTTAGTATCCATGGAAGCCGATGATGGACTGCAACCTCTGATAGGCTTATTAGACAACAATGGCGATTTGATGGCTCGTAGTGATGTTGATGCAGTCGCTCCAGTCAATGGAACAGCATTTTTACAATATGAGGTATTGACTGAGGGAGAATATACAATTATCGCTAGTCGTGATGGTCGTGACATCGGAACAACAACAGGGCGTTATCTATTGACGGTTAACAATCGAACTGAGTTCGACAATACCCGCGCGAACCCCTTCATGGAAACGGAGTTCCGTTGCAGTGAGACCCTACTGACCAATGCCTTAACTTTCGAATTCTCTGAAGATTATTTCCCATCAGAAGAGGTTGTCGCAGGTCAGCCCATCGAATATTATCGTGTATCGGTCTATGGCTTAGATGGCTTTCAACCCTATATACGCTTACTCTCAGATATAGTACAAGACCGCCCACTTGACTGTACAGACAGTAGCACTGGAACAATCGGCACACAACTTGACCTCCCCTTCTTAGACACACCTTATGAAGTCACAGAAGACTCTGCCGATAATGTCGCGATGGTCACTTTAACCAACTCAGGTGAAGCAGGACCACTGGGTGCAGTCACAGTTTCGATTAGTGCAGAAGAGGGTATAGCAGGTAAATTTATCGTTGTTCTAGAAGGTCTTCAAATTGATGAACGGACGGATGATGATGAAATCAGAATACGGCGTGGACCATTTGCCAATACACCACTCGATATATATGTTTTAGGCTATCCCAATACACGACTCGACCCTGTTCTAGAAACACAAGATTTAGAGACCGATACCTATCAGCTTTGCGATGACATTGGCAAAGACGACTGTAGTGAATTCATATCCCTTGAAACGCTCACTATGGTTATTGGGGATAATAAAGCAGAGTTTACAGGGGATCGTTTTGACGCAGGTCTACGCATTGATAGTGAAGATAATAACCGTGTTATCGCAACTATTCGTAGCCGTGAAGGCAGTACCGCAGGTGAATATGTCTTGATATTTGTCGGGGAATTACCTGCTCGCGATTAACTAAACCAACAGCGAACATAAATTCTACGTAAGACTACCCTAACCAATCATAACACTGTATACTGAACAAGAGGTGAAGCTACTCATCTCTTGTTTTTGTTTATATAGAGGATAACCGACAATGACCATACGAGACGGTATTTGCCCCAATTGCCAATCAACCGAAATATATTGGCAAGAAGAGACAGATGAAGATAATCGTATCAGAGTTGACTGGAGAAGGACTGTAAAACCCTTGATTTATGTATGTACCCAGTGCGGATATGTACAACGCTTCATCCAAGCGGAAGACATTGACATTATTCGCGAAAAGTGGGAATACATACATGACAAGCCAAAGCGATAAAACATCATGCGAAATGGCATCTGCCCGAAGTGCGGTTCTGATGAAATCTATAAACAAGAACATTACACCATCCGCATACGACGATTTGTGAATGTCCCGCGTGTGATTTATGCCTGTGCTGACTGTGGCTATTGTGAGCAATATGTTGAAGATCCACGTCTAGAGGACATCAGAAGCAGTTGGATACCTGTTCAAACCAGGCGTAAACGCAAGAATGATGATCTTTAACAATTGCACTGAATATCTATCCTAAAAATATGTAGGGAATGACTTGTATTATTACGCAGATGAACACATGGGTAATATCCCCACAAAGTAAATTTGCAGATAGATTCTTAATGACTAAACCAGAAGCGGAGTAAGCAATGACCGATAGACCTAACAACGTAAATGATGTTGACGCATGGGGTTTTGATGATTTCGTCCCACAAACACAATCAACAGGTAAACTGGGTGTTGTTGTAGGCGGGTCGATTAGTCGCGGTTTATCCATCAAGCTCGATTCTCATGTAGGGATAGAAGACCTTGCGGTTGGACGGTATATTGTCGTGCGTGGTCAACACAAACGCTTCTTCTGTATGATTAATGATATTTCGCTCAACTCCACCAACCCTCAAATTGAAAGTGACCCACCCGATATTAGTGATGCCTTCCTTGCCGAAATCTATAGAGGAACTGTCGCCTATAGCATTATTACAGTTACCCCGATGCTTGTCATTGATGATGTCGAAGGACCGCTTCCTGTTAAGACGATCCCCGGACACTTCACCCAAGCCTTCAATGCAACCGAAGAAGATGTCAATAAAGTCTTTGGATCGGAAGATGCAACCCACTTTAATGTCGGTTCACCATTAGAATTACAAGAGACCAACATCAACCTCAACCTACGCCGATTAGTAGAACGCTCTGTCGGTGTATTCGGAAAATCTGGGACGGGTAAAAGTTTTCTCACGCGTGTATTGATGGCAGGTGTGATCAATCGTGGCATTGGTGTAAGCCTCATCTTCGATATGCACAATGATTATGGTTGGGAAATCACCGATGAACGCGGTCCGAAGGTCAAAGGCTTGAAGCAGTTATTCCCCGATAAAGTTGTTATCCTCACACTTGATGAAGAGTCTTCACGCCGACGCAATGCAAAATATGACTTTGCGATTAAGCTCGGTTTTGATGAAATCGAACCCGAAGACATTGGGATGCTCAAAGCCACCATGAGCTTATCCGATACGATGGTGGATGCTTCATATTTGCTGAAAAAGATGTGGGGAGATGGTTGGATTAAGCGATTGCTCAAAGGCACACCCGAAGATTTTGAGGACATCGTTCACAATACCAATATCGGTGGCGGAACATTATCAGCATTACAACGCCGTCTACAACGCTTTGAACGCTGGGATTTCTTAGTCGAAGAACAAGATTCCGATAGTGTTCAACGGATTATTGATTATCTTGTCAATCAACGTAAAAGTGTCGTCCTCGAATTCGGGAAACACGGTAATTCATTAGAAGCCTATATGCTGGTCGCAAATTATTTGACTCGACGCATTCATCATCGTTATATCGAAATGGTTGACCAATCTTTAGGGGATAATTCGGTTGCACCACCTCAACTTCTCATCACAATCGAAGAAGCGCATAAATTCCTAGAGCCACAAGTCGCCAGCCAAACCACATTCGGTATCATCGCGCGTGAAATGCGTAAATATAATGTTACCTTATTAGTGGTTGACCAACGCCCCAGCGCCATTGATGAAGAAGTCATGTCACAAATTGGTACACGGGTTACTGCCCTACTGGACAATGAGCGTGATATTAGCGCAGTTCTCAATGGGATTAGTGGCGCAAGCGGCTTACGTGAAGTTTTGGCACGGCTCGAAACCAAACAACAAGCTATTATCATGGGACATGCTGTTCCTATGCCTGTTGTGATTAAACCTCGTACCTATGATGAATACTTCTATCAAGCAGTCATGGGCGAACCCGTAAATCTCGATAATGCTAAAAAGTCACTAGGGAGTGGTAGCAAACGGCGGTTATAGAAATATTAAGAAACTGTCTGAAAATCATTTTTCGTTAATTTCTCAATTATTATTACATTATATTCCGATATAATCGAATTAGGGTATAACATGATTGATTGGGATTTGGATAATGAAAATTACAAACAGAGACTTGGCTAGTCAACTGATTAAAACAATTGATTTTCTACTTGCAATTTCAACACATTTAGATGAGACGTATTTCAAAAAACTAGAGATGATGGGTCACAAAATGTGTTTTTTCCTTGAAGAGTATGATAAGCATTCTACGATGTCAGTAGATGACTTTGCTAGCTACCTCAACCATGATGCTTTATCACAGCTTACATTTATTCTTGGATATGCTGAGCTTTTCCGTTCTATACATGCTCATGAATTATCGTCAGATGCCTTACAATATGTTGAATCAATTTGCGATGATACGCGCCTGTTATCTGAGAATTTGCGTATAGAACGAGATGTTATGGTGGCAAAACGTGAAGAACACGTTAAATTATAAAATCTTATACCACAATTAATGATTATTGTGTCATAATATATTCAACATACAGTTTGAAAATGGTTTAAATCCTATGGCGGACACATCTTATAACAAACTACTAGACCCCGTTAGCGATATCATTATGTCTATGGAGTCTATTATTTCGGGTTCATTTGGTATCACCAATGGCGACCAGCGCGAATCTTATAAAAGGATTCACACACATTGTTGGGGGATTCATACTTTAGTTATGGATGTCATCACATCACTAGGTATCGAAGATGTTGCAACCCAACCTGAAGTGTATGATCGTTTTCACAGTTTAATGCGTCCCATCCAAGCAAATATGACTGATCTCGTTGCAGGTTATGATGGTGACTTATCCGAAGAACAAGAACTCATTATGGAGTTTGTCGCATCGGCTGTCGAGTCCATCGAGCATATGATGAATAACCTCTGGCATTACTCCATGCTCCAACATGGAAAAATTCATTACACACAATCAACTATTGATATTAGTGTCTTCACACAAACAATTAAATCCATCCTCAGTGACTATGCGATCCCAGACTTGATAGTACCCTGTACGGTACAAGGGGATTTAAACTATCTACAATATGCCTTCAAACAAATTGCCTACAACATTAAACAACATGCCTATGTGGAAGCCGCCAGCTTAGAAGCGCAAATATACGCGAATCGAATTGACATCACCTTATATGATGAGGGGTATGGCTTTAATTGCGAAAACATGAATCTACCCTTCCAACCCTTTTGGCAATCAGACGAAAGCAATCATGGCTTTGGTCTAGGTTTACATCTAGCCAAGACCTTCATTGAGCAAAGTCGCGGTACAATCTCTATCAGTAGCAAACAGCAATCAGGAACATTAGTTAAAATATCCTTGCCGACGACGTAATAAAGTGTCAATCATAAACGCCCTATAATTATGTGACGTTTATCAGGTGATAATCGCACTTATCTCTGCTATCCTCTATAGACTAGAGTAAGGGATTAACTTCATGAGCCGACCATTTGATTTTTCGCATTTTCCTATTATTGAAACACCTCGTTTATACCTACGTGAAATGACTCCTGCCGATGTAACCGCATTACTCAAACATTTGGGCAATCCCGAAGTCGTCCAATATATTAGTATGCAACCGATTACCACACCCGAACAAGCTGAAGAATGGCTCAAGTGGATGGGCAGTTTTTTCTCCGCAAAAGATGGTATGCGTTGGGGCATCACACTAAAAGACAGTGGCGAGTTGATTGGATCAGCAGGCATTCATGGATGGAACAGAGAAGCACGCTATGCCGAAATTGGATATGATATTGCCCAGCAATTTTGGGGAAATGGATATGCAACAGAAGTCGTCACTGCTGTTGCTGAATTTGGATTTAAACACATGTTACTCAACCGCATAGAAGCTGATGTTGTAGCAGGCAACGATGCGTCCATGCGTGTACTAGAAAAGTTAGGATTTGTGCATGAAGGGATTCTACGAGAACGTGCCTATAAAGCTGGTAAATATTATGATTTACACTTGTTCTCTTTGCTAAACAAGGAATTCTCTGCAAATGATGTATAACATCAACACTGCACTACATCATATCATTACACAAGTTCAACACATTGATGTTACAGAACTAGAAGCACAACAGAGTTTATTTATTCGACATATCGAAAATACGGCAAACACGCTACATAATCAACTCAACAATTTACCCAATACACAACTGGCACATATCAATATTTTACCGCCAATGAGCCAACATCTGATTCAATCTATCGTCGCAGTTTATGGCTATGCGAAACTACTTCTCGATAGCCCAGAATCATTTAAGGGTGCAACAATCTCAGCTCACCAGCGCACCTACCTTGAAGAAATCTACACAACAGGTCGTGAGCTTCATCATTACCTTGACCCACTGGAGCAACAAGCCTTTAATTATAGGCAAGAAGCCCGAATGCAACATCTCCAAGCGATTAATCTTGAACAACTCATTGAGACACATATCGATATTTATAGTTTTTGGATGCGACAAAGCAATGTCACAGTTTCAACCTTTTTTGAAAATGACTCTGTAATGATTCAAGCAAAGCCTTATCACCTCAGCGAACTCGTTCAACATGTCCTCGTGACTATTGGACGCGAGATATTTACAGATAGCGGGCAAATCGAACTCTATATCAAGTCAACAATACAACAGGTTCAGCTATGGATTGATTGTAAAGAATTGGTGTTAAATGACAGTGACCTACAGACCCTATTCCAAAAAGACGGGCGACACATTTACCTCAAGCAATTATCTGATATGAAGGGAACTGTTCACATTCATCCCCAATCACGGTCAACAATCATTCTCGTGTTTCCACGATATGCGCTATAATGCGATGGAACATCCAAAATGGAGAGAAACTGATGACAAAACCGCATGTATTTGTTACCCGTACATTACCCCAAGCAACCCTTGATAGATTGGCGCAGGTCGCAGATATAGACCTATGGGAAGGCTTTCTCCCCCCACCATATGATGCGCTCAAACAAAGAACAGAAAACGCCGATGGCTTACTCTGTCTATTAACCGATAAAATTGACGAAGCCTTAGTCGATAATGCCCCAAATTTAAAAGTTATTAGCAATATGGCAGTCGGCTACGATAACGTAGATGTCCAAGTCGCAACCCAGCGAGGCATACCTGTCGGCAATACCCCAGGGGTACTAACAGAAACCAGTGCAGACTTCGCATTTGCATTACTCATGTCCGTCGCACGTCGCATCCCAGAAGCCCAACAATATGTGCGCGATGGAGAGTGGAAAACGTGGCATCCTACCGTTTTATCGGGTCAAGATATTTACGGCGCGACACTCGGGATTGTCGGATTAGGACGTATTGGACAAGCAGTAGCTCGTCGTGCCAAAGGCTTTGGTATGAATATCCTCTATCACGGCGGTAGCAATACACAAGTAGCAGAGGAACTTGGCGCAAAACCCGTTGAGCTTGATGAATTATTACAACAGAGTGATTATGTGAGTCTACATGTCCCATTAAAAGACGAAACACATCACCTGATTAGCACACGCGAACTTGAAATGATGAAAACCACTGCAATTTTGATTAATACCGCGCGGGGTGGAGTTGTCGATTCAAAAGCCTTGCATGATGCCTTGAAAAACAATGTGATTTTGTCCGCAGGGCTTGATGTGACAGACCCCGAACCCATCCCGACAGATGACCCACTATTAACACTTGATAATTGTGTGGTTGTCCCACATATTGCCAGTGCCAGTGTTGCCACTCGGACAAAAATGGCTGAAATGGCTGTGGATAATATCATCGCAGGACTCAATGGACAACCATTACCCACCTGTATAAATCCAGAAGTTTATGAATAAATCAATTAGACTCGTATAATCGGATAGCTGATGATGACTTTGCATGACACCAAATCCCTTATTTTTATATGCTTCATATCCTTATGGTTATGGACAGCTACCCCTTTATTATCAGCAACTGCACAATCATCCGACTGTGGTATTGCCGATACCATTAATTATCCCATTGACACCAGCTTTTTTACATTAGCTCAAGATTTTGCGATTGCCAGCCCACGACATCAAGGACGTTATCATACAGGCGAAGATTGGTATGGGGGTCGCAATCAAAGTTATGGTCAACCTGTGCGTGTTGCCGCAAGAGGTCGCGTGACTTATGCCTATACATTAGGTTGGGGGCGTGATGGTGGTGTTGTCATTGTCGAACATGAATTTCCTGATGGCACAATCGCTTATACCCAATATGGTCACATTACAGAAACTGATACCTATCCTTTCCCCTCACGCTTTTCATGTGTAGAACCGGGGACAGTCCTCGGAGTCATAGCAGATGCGCGTCCAGCTCCCCATCTTCATTTTGAGGTACGCGTCGCCAACCCTGATGTACCAGGACCTGGTTATTCGTGGTCGAACCCATTTGATGAGGGATTCCGCCAACCTAGTAAATTTGTTGCCAATATGCAAACTCGCTTGCAACGGGGGTATGCGTGGCATGTTTTCACATCCAATGGCAATCCAATGACCGATTTTAGTCATATCGCCCCACCGCTTATCCTCAACGACAATAGTATAATGTTCTTTGAAGGCAAGGTCATCAAACGTGCAACACAAGATGGTCGCGTACTTTGGCGCAAAACCCTAGAACGCCAGCCTATCAGCATCGTCGGCTATCAAGGATTCCCAATTGTGACCTATGCTGATGGAACAATGCAGACTGTTAATTCCGAAGGTATTCTTGGTGAAACATGGAATTTAGATATATCGCTAGCAAGTTATCCAATAGCCCTCGATAACTGGTTACTCTACCCAACAACTGATGGGAAAATCGTTGGATTAAGTGGCGACTTACGCGAAATTGTTTGGCAAGTCGATAATATTCCAGAATTTACACGCTGGCATGTCACAGGGGATGCAAGCGATTTTGTTATTGGCATCATCACACCGACCCAAGAAATCCTAACTATCGCCAAATCAAGCGAAATCCTTGACCGCGCCTTATTAAGAGATTCAGGTAGTTTATCAAGCCTACCTGACGATAATGGGATATTGGTCTATTCACGAGGTGGCTTATGGCAAATCAATAAACAAGGCGAATGGTCACCATTCATGGACGATGCTCCTCAAGGTGGCTATCGGTCAGCAGCACTCGCTTTAGATGATGGGCGTTTATTTCTATTCGATGGACAATTACTGCGTGCGTATAGCCCTGAACAAACTGAGGTTTGGTCAGCAGAGTTAGAAAATGTCACAGGGGAAGTCAAACTGAGTTGGGTTGATGATTTTATTCTATTAACCAGCAGTGGCGGAAATGTGATTGCAGTACGTCCCGAAGGTGGTATTTGCAACCGTGTAAAGGCTTACGGGCGCGATGGAGGTTTAGTCTGGCATGATTTAGGCGAAGACCAAACCCTACGCATCGCAATTGTTGACCAAATTATCGGTTTTGACTGGCAACAGTTTTTAGGTGGCTGTGCAAATTAAGTAATACAGAATAAATTGAAATTCTGTAGGTTGATGCCGTGTCATCAATCGTTTGTGGGTGCAAACATGGCTACACCCCTACACTAAAAAACTTGTGATCACCTACTTCTGACAGGCTCGTCTATGAATTCATCTTTTCTAAGTTCGCATTGAGCTTATCAATAGCAGTCACCAATTTTTCTTCTGTTGTAGGTTCTGCTGGTGTATCATCTGCTGGTGCTTCTGGTTTTTTACCGATATCTTCCAAGCGGTTCACAGCACGAATCAACATAAATACAGCAAATGCAACAATCATAAAGTTAATCACAGCGTTGATGAATAAACCAATATTAAGTGTCGCCGCCCCTGCTTCTTGGGCAGCCGCAAGTGACGCATATTCTGTACTGGTTAGATTGATATAGATTTCCGAAAAATCAACACCACCTAAGATGAGACCAATTGGAGGCATGATAATGTCATTTACAAGCGAGTTTACGATGGTTGTGAATGCCCCACCGATAATAATACCCACTGCCAAATCCATGACATTACCACGCATGATAAATTTCTTAAATTCTTCAAACATGAGTTCCTCAACCCTTCTATAATTTATGCTCTAACATAATTATAATCAATGTTTGAAAGTTGTCGCTACCCAATCAAGCCATAATTCGTCTGAAAAGTGCCGTTCTCTTAGCGTTTTCGTATCTTAACTGCTGTGCCATAGACATAGAGTTCAGCCACACCCTGTAACACATTTGATGTCTCAAAACGGACTGCAACCACAGCTTCAGCCCCTCGCGTTTCAGCATCTTCCAACATGCGTTCAATCGATTGTTCCCGTGCTGAGGTTAAGAGTGATGTGTATTCACTAATTTCACCACCAAAGATCGTTTTAATGCCTGCCGACAAATCACGAACCGCATTCCGCGCCCGAACTGTGTTACCCCTTACCAAGCCTAGTGTATGTGTAATCTCAAAACCTGAAATTTCATCTTGGGTTGTCATCAAAATCTGTCCCATTTGTCACCATATTCCTATATTATAGTCATATATCGTACCCATTATTGCAGAAATTCGATACACTAGACCCCCAACTATTGGGGGATACAACATATTTCAATACCATTAAAGTATTAAGTATATTATAAATAAACCTAATAAATTCTAATGTAATTCATGCGTAATTACACATATGATAGTCACATATTTGCCTCATCATATATTAACTGAGGTATATATCTCTTACCTTAAATATCCATTTATTTATTACACATGGTGAGACATTATGCGAAAATCACCGTATACATGGTGATTGCAAGAAGAAAGGATTATAAACATGGCAGAACGTAGAATTCTATTAACTCGGCAAGGCTATGATAAGTTACAACGTGAACTGAATGTATTAACCAGCGAAGAAAATAGCAAAGTTGCTGAAATGTTGGCAGACGCTCGTGAAGACGACCAAGGTGAAGAAGCTGTATTCTTTGATGCGATGGTTTCCAAAGAACGCCTTGATGAACGTGTCGCTCATCTGCAAGCTGTACTCGCTCGTGCGGAAATTATTGATGCCGACGCAGACCCTAGCACCATTACCCCCGGTAATCGTGTCACAGTTTATGATACAGAAGAAAAAGAAGAGTTCATTCTGGACTTCCTTGATACAGAAGAAATTGCACACGGACGACGCGGAGTTTCTTTAGATTCACCTGTTGGTCGCGCCTTACTCGGCAAAAAAGTAGGCAACAAAGTAAAAGTCGAAGTCCCTGATGGTATTGTCACCTATAAAGTTCGTAAAATTGACATGATTCCTGATGAAGACGAACTCTAAAAATCACATTTATATGATTTAAAGAAGGGGTACATAACAAAATGTACCCCTTTTTAGTTTCACTAGGGCGTTGGTGTTTCTGTGGCAACAATCTCTACAGATTGTGATTCTGTTGTCGCTTGTGGTGTCAATATGGTTGGGTCATTCAACCAAATATCATTCGAGAAGAGTGAGTTACCCTCAATAACATAATTTGTTGAGTACCCATAAGGTAATTCATAGACATTCAAGCCATTAAATTGGGATACCGCAGGAACAGCAATCCCCGTATTCGAATCAAATAACGAAATAACAGGTTCACATGCCACTTGTGACACATCATTACAAATCTCCAGTGTGACTTGTGCCGAACCAACATCCGTCCGTTGTAGCAAGTAATTCACACGGATATTATTCCATGAGACTTGTGTCTTACCACTTCCACCCGTTACTTCGCCACCACCTGTTAACGGTGCAGGAGCAGTTACGCCATTTACAATATCAAATAATGCACCACCGCCTGTTGGTGTTGGTGTCGGAGCAGGTCCATTACACCAAGTCGCATCACAAAATGCTAAAGGAATCACACCCTCTAACGTTGGTAGACGATCAAACACCTCTTGTGGCATGGTTGTCCAGCGACGGTCAAGATAAACTGCAAAATTTTCACCACTGACAAACATCATTGTAGAGCCATTAAAATTCCGATACCATGCGCGGAACTCAATTCCCTCAGGTACTATCCCCATATATTCCAATGCCGCTTGGTCTAAATAAGCAAAAGCATACACAGCTTCATATAATGACCCTGCATCTTCTTCTACTGTAAGGTCTCGCGGTGGGTTCTCTGCGAAACTGTTGGCTTGTTCTTCTACCAATGTACAGAAACTAGCTGAAAAAACAATCGAGTCTTCAACAGTAAATTGATAGGCTTGTTGTAAAAGCACCACCAAGTCTTGGATATCAGAATTACACCGAATGAGAGAATCCGTCCCTTGCCAACCATTTGGACGAATGCCTTCCCCAATATTAGGTGCAGCATCAGCTATCAACTCAAGGTCTTGGCGCAAGTTACGATAGGAGGTCGATAATGAGCTAGAAATTGTCCCGTTCCAGCCTTCTGGACGAATACCCTGCCCAAGCAAGACATCCGCAAGACGCTCCAAATCCGACAAGGTGTCAGCCGCTAAATCAGGAGAATTCAAATCGGTATTGCCAATCCAGCTTGTTGGGCGATTTCCTAGACCTTGTGTCTCATCTGCCAAGCGTTCAAGGTCGCCACGTATAGCCCAAATCAGCCCTTGGAAGTCCGATGCTTCCGCATTCGCACCTTGAATACTGGGAATAAGCTCATCATTAATTTCAATCGAAACAGCACCACAATAATCTACAACGGCTTCGGGTGTTGTTGGGCGAACACCAAAACCAACGGCTAATGTATATAGAATATTCTGAATCGTGCGACTACAGCGAAAAACTGCCGCAGCCCCATTCCATCCATCAGGGCGGGTCTCAGCAGATAAGAACGCATCAGCATTTAGCTCCAAATCGTGGCGAATATTCCGCGAAATCAATTCGATATTCCGCGTTGTTGCCCCAATCCACTCTTCGGGACGAATCCCCGCCCCAAATATTGCATCCGCTAGTTGTTCATTATCAAACCACAAATCCGCTAAAAACGATTGCTGTGTAAAATCAGCATTCCCATTCCATGTTTCAGGGCGTACCCCACCAAAGACACGGTCAGCCAAAAGTTCTAAGTCAACCCGTGTTTGAAATAACAAATCTTGGAAAACATTTGATTGCTGTGGAGAGTCTGCACCAATCGTACCCACCATCAACAGTATAGTTATTATTATCATCAGACTACGTAACAATCGCATGAGCTGGTGTTCCTTACCTTTTATCTATCATCATTCAGTCACGGACATCACAAATTCGAGTCCGACAAATATAGATACTATCATAATAATGCTACTTTAATTATACACGTGACAGCACAGACTGACAGTTTTTGGGGCATAAATTGGGAGAATCGAACGATTTACATTATAAATACATGCAAAAATGGTACTGTAATCCCTAAAAATGTTATAAAATAAGAAGATAAATAGTGATGGCAAGGGTATCCATGAATGTAATCAAGCAACAACACTGGACAAAATCAGAGCTTGTACGGGCTGGTTTTGAAGAATATGACCGAATCAAGCAAGTCGTGATGGCACGTCGCCTACGTGAGGAAGAAGCCCCACTAAAAATTCAAACCGAATGGGGGGAAGAACTTGTCGCCCAAACTGGATACACCATTTGCTATCGTGCAGGGGAAGTCATTCAACCGACATTGAACGACTATTATCATTGGCCCGTCGAACCCTATATTTTTGATGATACCTATCGTCCATGGGATCAACGCGAGTGGATGCCAACACATACGGAAAAACACTTAATGGAATTGGGATGTCGTCCATATTATAAACTGGCGAGTGTATGGGCGAAGGAAGTCACCCATCCGCTGTGGATGCAAAGTCCTGAACACCAAAAGCCTGTCGAAGTTGGACCTGGGCGATTCTTGGTGATAGGCGCACGGGGAGAACCCTATACAATGGGCATCGCTGAGTTTAAGTCGCGTTATGAACATGAAAAGACAGAAAAAGAAACGGTTATTTCTAAATTATTGAGCTTCTTCCGTCGCTAATTAATTAGTTGACCCTGCTCATCCATCATATCTTCTATATAGTCTAAAATACTGTGCATCATATATGGGGTTAGCGCGAGTGTTGCTGTCGCCACTTGAGGGTCTGTACGAGCAAGACTTTCAGCATCTTCCAACAAAATAATCATCGCATCGGTCATAATCGACATTAAACCGATTGTCTGAACCATCACATCACCGAGCAAATCAGGGTCACGTTGTGCATTTAAAACAAGCCATGATGCAGCTTCCATCATAGGCATCATACTCATCATCGCAACAGTCATACTCATCATCATAACTTGTTGCGCCCCATCTGGTAAATTTTCCATCTGGGTTTCTTTTTCAACTTTTTCCGCAAGTCTAGCCATAATTGTTGCAGCAAGTCTAGCAGGCGCACGGCGATGAGGAGCGCGTTTTAGCAAGTTATCAACTTTTTGTAAGCGGTCAAACTCTTTGGCAGCTTGTGTATCACGATTTAAAATATCATGAAGTTGATCCGTCAAATCTTCTGACAATTGCCCATCCAGTGCTTCTTGCATCATGTCCTGTGGCTGTTGTGTATGCTTATCGGACATCTTAATTTCCTTTCAATTGCGGATTCGTTAATCCATCTTCATCATTTTGCTCACCAATCAGTTCGGCGAGTGTACGACGGGCACGGAACAAGCGACTTTTGATTGCACTCTCGGTTGTCCCCATCGTCTGTGCAATTTCCGCATATGAATAGTCATACCAATACCGCAAGGTAATCGCTATACGGTAATCTGGCTCTAGTCCCATCAGCAGTTCTTGTATTGCTTCACTGCGTTCCCCTTGTAAAGTAGCTTGTTCTGGCAAGGGGTCACTACTACTCAGTGCCAAAGCTGCTGCAGTCGGTTCATCATCTAATGACACATACTTCATACGACGCTTACGCAAACGGTCAATACAATGGTTTGATGCAATTGACATCACCCATGTTTTAAAAGACCGCTTCATATCATAACGCGCAATATTCATATAAGCGCGCAAGAATGCCTCTTGGGTCGCATCTTCAGCTTCACTACTTTCGCCAAGCATCCGATAACATAAGTTATAGACAGGGTCTTGGAAGGTATAGACCAGTTCTGCAAAGGCATCTTGGTCACCCTGTTTAGTTGCTTCTACCCATTCAAGAATAATTGGATCGGGTTCAGCCACGATCGCTCCCTTAATTTTCCCACATATCAATAACTAATCCCGCATATGTTATACGCAGGTTATCAAAAAAAGTTGTCATTTACCTACTGAGTATAATCGTAACTCAAACACAATGACAATATAAAGTCTAAGCATTAATCAATAACATTGCTGTTGCACTATTCGTCGCCAAAGGAATATTATGTACATTACAAATACGCAGTAAACCTTGTATATCAGGATCATGTGGATGTTTGCCCAAGGGGTCTACAAAGAAAAACACAGCATGTACACGCCCTTCAGCAACCATCGCAGCAATCTGTGCATCACCACCATAGGGTCCCGAAAGCATACGAGTAACATCAAGTCCAGTTTTTTCGACTATAAATTTGCCCGTTGTATTAGTTGCCACAAGATTAAAATCTAAAAGACGCTCTCTATGATCCATCACAAAGGCAACCATATCAGCCTTTTTACCATCATGAGAAATCAATGCAAGTGTGCGACGGGGCTTATCATCTGACATAGGTTTATCCATTCATTAATTCAATCTGCCATTAGCATACCGCAATCCATCAATGTTGCAACTAAGATACATCCCGACGAGGGCGCACTAACTGCCTCGGTATCGACAGAGGAAGATGATAATGAGTTGAGCCAAACACCTGTTTAAAGCGTTTATTCAGATAATAGGCTTCTTCATAATAGCCTTCGATTTGTGCCATCAAAGCAGACCACGGACGTTTTTCAGCAACCAAACGTGATTGACGGCTCATCTCCATTTGTATATCAGGATTATCTCGTAGATAAGTAATAATTTCAGCAAATGACTCAGGATTTCGATCAGCAATAAACCCTGTGACACCACGTTCCACAACATCAGGCGCACCACCAGAATTGATAACAACAGACGGTAATCCTGATGCCATCGCTTCTTGAATGACTTGACCAAAAGTTTCATTTTCACCAGTAAATGTGAATACATCGGCACTTGCGAATGCTTGCGCCAATTCATCACCGATTAAATAACCTGTGAAATGTGTATCCGTATCCGCAAATAAGGTCTCAAGCTCTTCACGTAATGCCCCATCCCCAATAATCGTCAGCGCAACACCCTCTAATTTAGCAACTTCTATGAGCAAGTCTATCCGTTTTTCGTTGGCTAAGCGTCCGACAAAAATACAAAGCAGTGAATTAGGGTCACGCCCATTTAATAAGCGGACTCGCATCCCCTCTGTGGCATGATTCGGATGAAAACGTCGGGTATTTACACCCCGTCCCCAATGGCGAACACGATGATAACCAGCAGATTGCAACTCACGAATTGTTGTGTGAGTGGGAGCAAGTGTCAGGTGACACCCATTATGAATATACCGCAACCAACGATTAACAGGTTCGGACAACATCGGATACCCATATTGCCCTGCATATCCCGGTAAATCCGTCTGATAATTGGCAATCACTGGTACATTCAAATGTCGCCCCATCGCCATTCCATTAACCGACATCGCCGCAGGGCTAAATAAGTGAATTAAATCTGGCTTAAAGGATTCAATATGGCGTGCAACAGCAGGATTAGGCAATGCCATGCGTGTCTCTGGAGCTTGTGGAACACTAACGGATGGCAGAGGGATAACTTGAGAATCCCCAATATGATCAACTGCAATATCAGGTGCAAAAACTAAAACTTCACGTCCAGTTTGTTGTAGATAGCGAATTGTAAGATAGGTTGTTTTGACGACCCCATCCACCTTTGGCAAAAAGGATTCAGTTAATACAGCAACTTTCTTAACTTTTTCAAAAGGTTTGACTGTGTGGACAGTATCAAACAAATCGGGGTTTCCAAAAAAGGCATCCACATCTTTGCCATATTGCGCTTGTAGATTATCAAGTAAGCGTTGTGCTTGCATGTTGTCCCTTCTACACTAAAGCATGACAGCAGTGTAACATGACTACGTAAAATTCATGTTAAGTTTGGTTCAATATGATATAACCCACAGCAAGTTAAAAAGATATGCTGTACAATAGCGTCTATGATTCGATTGCGGAAAATATTTCAACAAACTCGCATTATCTGGATACCATTACTGATTGCATTGGTTATGGGTTTACTTATGATATTTGCTGGGAATATTGGCACACAAGCCCCTGCTAATCGCCTAATTGATACCTCACTCAATATCACACTGACACCGCCCTCTATCAATGCACCCGTACAAGCCTATCCGCCCATTAATAGTTTATTGTTAGCGTATATCGACCAAGGGCAAGCTCAATCGGGGCAAGCCATTTTACAAGTCTATGGGGCAGATATACCTGCTGTCGGCGCGTATTTACCGAGAGCTGGAAATCAACAGTTTGACTTACCTCAACCCACCTTAACGCCATCACCCTTACCCTATCCGACATCACCGCCTTTACCACTCCCACCTTTACCTGGGAATTTAGTCCCAACCGTGCCTGCCGTTGATGAAAATGGTCAGCCTCGTGTGTTACCTTATTCAGGGGGTGAATGTGCGCCAGATGGTAATCCCGTTGATGGTATTCTCACACAACGTTATCATGCTTATCATAGTGGTATCGACATCGGGATTCCCTTAAATACGGCTGTAATTGCAACCCATAGCGGAACAGTGACCTATGCAGATTGGAGTGATGTAGGATATGGCTATCTTGTAATCGTGCAAAATGCACGCTTTATCACCTATTACGCTCATAATACCTCCTTTAATGTGACACAAGGGGCGCAAATCGGCAAAGGTAGTATCCTTGCATGGAGTGGCTCAACAGGCAATAGCTCAGGTCCACATGTCCATTATGAAACACGCATCGATGATATTCCAGTTGACCCACTGACATTTCAATCGCGTGGGTATGGAACATGCTAAAATAGATTTTCTGATTACAATATATATATCCAGTTTTCATAAAAGCCGAGAAATTATGACAACCAGTCCGCAATCTCCAGAGAATAAACAGATTCGCTTCATTCCATTGATGGTACGTTTTGTGACACCCATCAATATTGTTCTGACGATTATTGCTATGATTGGGGTATTTGTATTATCAAATTCTCTGAGCGGTAATGTAGAAACTGTCGAGCAAAACCTATTGGTACAGAGTGCCGTAAAGGTCGCGGAGAATAGCCAGATTGAATACAATACCTTAATCCAAAATACCCAGCGTATCACATTTACACAGGGAATCGCGGAAGCTATTCAAGCACAGGATGCAAGCGCATTACAAACATTGATTGAGCCAATCGGGGTCGCCACAAATCTGGATAGTATCATCTTTATTGATAACACAGGCAAAGAAATTCTAGGCTTATTACAAAATCCGCAAGCAAATAATTATAGTTTAAGTCGCGAGACAGATTTATCAACGCAAGACCTTGTTCGCTCACTTCTCAATGCACAATCCACCAATAATATTGGTATTTTGCAAACTCCCAATGGCTCAGCCTTATATGTCGCCTCTGTTGTTCGGTCAGAAGATACACCTGTCGGAATCGTATTAGCAGGTCAATACCTCAGTAACCTCCTACAAAATCTCCAAACCAACGCCATGAGCAACGTTACCCTCTATACAGCCGATGGAACATTACTAGAGAGCACCTTTGACATTGATAATAATACTCAGCAACTTTTAAACACAAACCAACAAACACTCACACAAACCCTCAGTAATAGCAATCAAGTTACTCTCGCTGATGGATTATCACTCAATGGACAAAGTTACCGTAGCGCATATATCCCCTTTTCACTGGGTGAGAAAACACTAGGTGTCGCATCAATTGTGATGCCTGATAATGTTGCCTTTGCAACAGCAGGTGGCAGACAAGTTTCAGCTATCCTCATGGCAGTCATCGCGGGAGCAGTCACCTTTATTGCATCTATTGTTGTTAGGAATTTTACAAATCGTGTCGAGAAAGTCACAACCACTGTCACAGCACTATCACAAGGCAAAGATGTGCGTGTCGAAATGGAAGCAACTGACGAAATCGGAGAAATGGCAGTCGCGATTAACCAATATGCAGACACTGTCAAAGAACGCGAAGACCAATTTCGTTTATCATTACGTCGCCACCGTCGTGAGCGGGATTATTTACTCTTAGCATTTGAATCGATTCCCGAAGGCATTGTGGTGCAAGATATGGATGGACGCGTTATCTTGATGAATGAGATAGCTCGACAGTTATTGGGTTCACAGCGTGTCTATCGGAGTGCAGGCATCCATGAGCTAACTGAAATTGTAAACCAGACACTGGGACATAATATTGCTCCCGGTTTATACGCATTGGGCAATCCGCAACATATCGAGCTTGATGAAAAAATGCTATTGGCACAAGCATCGGCTATTGTTGTCAATAATGGGCATCGCTTGGGTGCAGTCGTTTTGCTTCGTGACATCACAGAAGATGTCAAACGTGACCGCGTCCGCGAAGACATCATGTCGCAAATCATGGATGATATACAAGTATCGATGCAAGATACATCACAACGTGCTATGCAAAATCGTGATGAGATTGTGCGACGGCTAGCACGAGATGTCGCAAAACATGCCTCAACACTACAGTCTATGATTGTTGCGATGCGTGAACTAACCCAATATACCCCTCAACAATCAGAGCATGTCCAGCGTCCAATTGCATTAGAAACCCTTGTCTGGGCAGTAGCCAACGATTGGCGACAAATTGCCCAAGCCAATGAAATCAGCTTACATATTATCCTTGAGCAACGTGGACTTTTTATATTGGGTGACGAACACCGTTTACGCTACGCACTGGGCAACCTTATCGACAACGCCATCAAATATAATCAAAATCAAGGAAAGCTATCGATTGAGGTGCGCGGAGAAGCCAATGGTATGGCACGTCTCCGAATACGCGATAGTGGGGTTGGCATCCGTGACGAAGATATGGAGCATATGTTCATACGTTATTATCGGGGTCATCCCATCAGAGATAATGGCGAAGCGATTCGTGTTCCGGGAATGGGTCAAGGGTTAACGGATACCCAACAAGTGATTACAGTTCATGGTGGAAAAATCCGTATCAAAACAAAAGTCGGCATTGGTACAGCTATTTATATTGAATTACCAACAACAGCCAATACATCTTATCAACTCCCCCTACTGGAAGAAGATATGATGGAAGGCGAAACGATGCTCATACCCGATCATGTCAGTGTCGAGAACTTCTGGGCAGATAGTCCTGATTTATAATCAAAAAGAGGAAAGTCACTTTGACCATCCTCTTTGAAGTTCTGTGTTTATCGAGTGATAATTAGCCTTCGAGTGTCAGCATATAAGCAATAATATCGTAAATTTCTGTATCGCTTAAAACATCACCCCAAGTCTGTGGCATTACACCTTCGACAAATCCTTCAACAATATAATCATTAGGATGAATAATAGAGTTATAAAGATAGCGTTCTGCGCCTTGACCTTCAACACGCGTTCCTGCAATATCTTTCACATTTAATAGACTCGGACCAATCTTAGTTCCTTCTTGATCAACATGATGGCAAGTTGCACATGCAAATCCTGTTTCTGCAAACATTTGATTAAATAGAGCTTCACCGTCAGCTGGGTCGCGTGATGCAACTAAGCGAGCAACAGGGTCTAATGGCGCAGCAGTCGGTTCTTCAGTTGGGGCTTCTGTCGGTACTACAGTCGGTACTGCTGTTGGCTCATCGGTTGGGGTTGCAGTGGGTGCTGCTGTTTCTGTTGGAACAACGGCAACTTCGACATCACTATCAGCAGACTGTGACTCGATAATATCTTCTTCATCAGGTGCTTCAAAGACAGGAGTCGCTTGTGTACCACAAGCAGCAATTAGCATTGCAACCATCATCAGCAAAACCATAGTTAGGGCTTTTTTCATCATATCATCTCTCATCTGTTTGTGAATTTCTGTACAAGAGCAAGTATAACCCTCAGCCTTGGCTATGACAATATTCATGTCGATAATATTAGCCAAATTTTTATATCAAGTTCATTTTTAGGTTTGAATATTACTCAATACAAAAGCATTCTATAGTTGTAGACTCAGACTTTATATTGTCTAGACACACACTACAGTAAGCTAATGGCTATACCAATGATTCATTAACTACTGATTATCATATGTCCGAATGATCAAGCCAGTGTCATGCCCTTCAATACTTTTGACATAACTATTAACGATCTTAGACATTGGAATTGGATTATGCCCTGGGAAATAATCTTCAT
>CAYGTY010000051.1:30829-32580 GCA_964352825.1 uncultured Anaerolineaceae bacterium | reverse complement strand
AGCCGAATATCAGGTTTCATATCGCGGATACGCATGGTGACTTCGAGGTTAATGTGGTCATCCGATGTTGCGATAATCACAGCGGTTGCGTGTTTGATACCTGCTTTTTCTAAAACATAGTCATTACGCGCATCCCCAATAACACAAGGCGTTCCAATCGCACGCAAGTCGTCATCTAATTCTTTAGATACATTTAAATCAATGGCGACAACTTCAAACCCCATCTGAGTGAGTGTGCGAATAATCCGCATTCCGACATGACCGACACCAATGATAATAATATGTTTACGATAAGTTGATGCCACAGCCGCCTCCCACGCATCCCGTCGTTCATCACGATTAAAAAAGAGTCGTACAAAATCTGCCGCGCCACGCCCCACAATGTACACAGCGAGTAAGGGTTGGATATACCAAAAAATAATCAAGTAAGCTTCATTTGGAACTTCTATCGAGGCTTCAAGTACCATCAATGCCAGCATAATATAAGGCATATCGACAAAATCAAGGGGTTTATTATCCGATAGTGTGTTGTTGAGGTGCATATATAAATATCCACCTACAAATATCGAAAATAAAAAAACCACCAATGGGCGACGAAATTCTGTTATGAGTGCCTGTGAATCATGCCAAATTGCCCGACCTGTTCGCATAAACACTGACCGACGATTACGCACAGGAACTGTACGCACATAGCGTTGTTCTGTCACGAATGCTCCTTGTGTCTGCTATATAATTCTATTGTAGAGGTTTGTATGCGGTTTGGAAAGTAAAATCGCTTTAGATGATGCCGTTTTGCAAGAGATAGATAAGGATAGACAGCGTTATTGGGCTAATGATCGTCGAGACCATAATCAAGTTAAGCGCAAGGTCACGATCCGTCTGAAATTCTGTGGCTAAAACAATCGTAACAACCGCAGTCGGCATCCCTGCTTGAACGATAAATGCTAAACGAGCATCCCCTGTAATCCCAAATACGGATGCAAATAACACCGCTAAAATAGGCGCAATCAGTAAGCGTAAACTCACACCCGTAAACACCAAACGCAAGCGGTCAAATTTGGCAAACTGCCCCAACTGTAAACCCAAGAGAATCAGCATCAATGGGATAGAGGCATCCGCTAATAATTCGGTTGTACGGGCAATCGGAACAGGGAGTTCAGTGATGCCAAGCCCTTTGAGTAAAAAGGTTAACAAGAGTGCAAGAAAAGGTGGCGTTTTTAAGACATTAACCAAAGAGTCTTTCACTGATGAGCGACCATTTGAAGAGACATACACCCCTAATGTATAGGTCATGGTTGTGCCTGCCACAAAGATAATCACTGCCCAACTCAGGGCTTCTGCTCCAAAGGCAAAACTCACAATCGACAAACCGAAATTCCCACCATTAAAGGCGTGGCTTGCAAGGATGGTTGATGCGCGTTCTGTTCCTATAATACCCTGTGCTTTTAACGCCATAAACGCTAAAAAGGCAACTGTACCAATCAATAATAAACTTGAGCCATATACCCTAATAAAGTCGCCACCACTGATATCACTATTAAATAGAGAATGAAAAGTCAACGCGGGCGAAAATACGTTGAACATCATCGTGGATAGGGTCTTGGGGTCGATGGTAAAGCGACGGCGGAGGTAAAAGCCGACTGAGGCAATCGCCAAAACAGGAATCATATTATTGATGAAGATAAGTAGAAGTTCTTGCACAATGATAGCTTTCAGCGGACGTGCCTATAATAGAGCAATCATAGACTAAA
>CAYGTY010000051.1:0-30729 GCA_964352825.1 uncultured Anaerolineaceae bacterium | reverse complement strand
TGCACAATGATAGCTTTCAGCGGACGTGCCTATAATAGAGCAATCATAGACTAAAGGCTAGACATCCTCAAGTCATGAAATAGGATTAGCTTCGCACACCCCCCCACCTATTTAATTAAACATAGTAACTCATAGGTATAGAGTGTAAGATTTAGCCTTTGAAATATGTGATCTGTCGTAGAACAAGGTCATTGAGACAGGATATACATGGACATCATCCTAGCAGAAATCGCTAAAGTCGCCAGCACATTTGGTATTGCATGGTTTTCATTTTGGGGGGCGATCCCAGCAGGTTTGGCATTAGGCTTACATCCCATCGCCATTATCATAATTACCTCACTCAGTTATTTGAGCGGTATCTTGATTGTCATTTTGCCTGCGAAGTCGGTACGCGATTGGGTCATGAAACGCTTTGGTAAAAACATGAATCTATCCGATGAGAGTGATAGCTTCTTTATGCGGATGTGGCGCAAATACGGGGTTATCGGCTTTGGGCTAATTGCTCCGATGACAACAGGCGCACAGTTAGGTGCAATCATCGGCACAACCCTCGATATTCCGCGCAAGCAACTGATTTTATGGATGTTCATTGGCGTTGTTGTTTGGGCGATTGGACTGACAATCTTAGCTGTCGCTGGGGTTGAGCTTCTCACAACCCCGTCCTAAAGACTTGTTTGAAAATCAGGTTTACGACTCGATTGAGGGTTAATCAATCGGCTCTAATTGCTCCCATACCTGATGGTCGAGGTTGTGTATTCCCATAACGAGATGTTCCAACAGACGGTGAAGATGACTTAGATTTAGATAATTTATGATGTTGTTTTTGCTTTGCTCGCTTCGTTCTATATCTTGAGGCTACGTCATAAAAAGCTGGGAAGCGGTCATATTTATCAGCAATTTTATTCAACCGTTTGGACACAATGAAGAAACGTTGATAGACAGCCATAACCTGCATTTTATCGAAACTGAGACTTGTTAAACCGCCAAATGTAATCTTTGCAAAGCTTTTAAACCCGCCTGCATAAACGGCTAAAGGATAACGAAGGGCTTGATTGAAATATGTCGACGCGTCTTCATAATTCTTTTCTTGGAGTGCCCGTTCAAGATTGGGCATAACGTTACTTTCCAAATCACTTATCCAGCCCTGAACAGTTGCTACTGGATCACTTTCTGTTGTAGCTTCATTGTCCTCTACACGCTGGACAGTCTCCGCCTCTTGGCTCTTTATCAGTTGAATAGTTGCTTGATTACCAATCGTTTGCTGTAGAAGCAAAACATTCTCCGGGTCTGATGTGTCGGTTGTAGGGAGCTTGGTCGATACAGGGATGACAGAAGGATCTTCGCCTCTGGAAGATTTCGCTTTTGTTTGTATTTTGCGTCTTCTAAGCGCATGGTATTTCATAATACTCTCCCAAAGAACACAATTATAAGATAATATCCCGACCCGTTTTAGGAATTCTTGTCACTGCATATTGTTCATGTCTAGGTTCTACATTAAGTATACACAATAACTTAAACAGTACATATAAACGCATTATTATAAAACAGAAACATAAAACCATTATACCTTGTAAAGCCTCGAAAATAATTGAACAAAAAACAGCGGATGCACGTAAGCACATCCCTACGAAAATCGGTGAAAATCTTTGTTGGGACTGGCATCCGCCTGACCGAAAACATGATATAGATTGCTAAAAACTTATCGAATCTTACACGTATATTTAAAAACAGCCCATCAACATATTTTGCTGACGGGCTGAATAACTAACAAGCTAAAATGCTATCAATCTAATCCCCACCACCCGGTAAAGCAGGCGCACAGCAAAGGATTAACTCTTTTGCGGCACGGACTTCATCCAGTCTTTTGACAGGTGCGTTATGGGGTGCATCATGAAGCAATTCAGGGTGGGTACGCGCTTCTTCCGCGATTTTTTCCATCGCATCAATAAAAGCATCCAAATCTTCTTTGACTTCGGTTTCGGTTGGCTCAATCAAGAGTGCTTCTGGGACAATCAATGGGAAGTAATTTGTAGGGGGATGGAAACCATAATCCATCAGTCGCTTGGAAATATCCAGCGCGTGAATATCATCCGCCCCATCTATATGCCCTTCCATCACAAATTCATGCCCACAATAACGTGGATAAGGCACTTTATAGGTTTTCATCAATTTCGCACGCAGGTAATTGGCATTGAGAACCGCATAACGGGTCACATCACGAATCCCTGAGTCACCATAAACGCGAATATAGGCATAAGCGCGCAGGTGCATCCCAAAGTTACCGTGGAAGGCTTTCATACGCCCAATCGTTTTTTCTGGTGTGACAAAGCCATACAGTGGTGCATCATCTTCATCTTCGGCAGGTTCGACAATATCTACAATTGGACCAGGGAGATAATCTTTCAGTTTTTCACCCACACCCACGGGACCACTACCCGGACCACCGCCACCATGAGGCGTTGAGAAGGTCTTATGCAAGTTATAGTGCATCACATCAAAACCCAGTTCCCCCGGTTTGACTTGCCCCATGAGCGCGTTCATATTCGCACCATCCATGTACATCAGACCACCTGCGCCATGCACAGCTTCGATAACCTTCAAGATATGTGCTTCAAATAAACCAATCGTGCTGGGAACAGTAATCATCATCCCTGCGATACGGTCACGCAATTCACCTTCACAGGCTGCTTGTAGTGCTTTTAAGTCAACATTCCCGTCATCACCCGATGGTAGCTCATGGACTTTCAGACCCGCCATCGTAACGGTTGCTGGGTTTGTCCCATGTGCGCTATTGGGAACAAGGATAATATCGCGTTGGCTGTCGTTGCGGTCAATGTGATACTTACGAATCATCAAAATCCCTGCAAATTCACCTTGCGCTCCTGCTGCTGGTGTCAAGCTCACACCCTCAAAGCCACTGATTTCGGCTAACCAGTTTTGCAGTTCATACATCAGATAGAGTGCACCTTGTGACCCTTCAACATCCGTCAAGGGGTGCAGTTGCGCTAAGCCCGGTAAACGAGCCGCGTCTTCATTGATTTTCGGATTGTACTTCATCGTGCAAGAGCCCAGTGGATAGAAGCCTTTATCAATCGCATAATTGAGTTGACTGAGCTTCACAAAATGGCGGACAACTTGCAATTCACCAACTTCGGGTAATGCAAGGTCGTCACGCAGTAAATCCATCGGCAAGTCACTTTCGGGGACATCACAATCAGGCAGATTAACGCCGATACGCCCCGGTGAACTAATCTCATAAATCGTTGGTTCCGACATTAACTTAACCCTCCAAGTGTTTCTACCAACACATCAATTTCGGCTTTGGTATTAACTTCTGTCACACACATCAGCATATGATTTTCGAGATGGCTATAATCTTGCCCGAGGTCGTAACCCCCAACAATACCCTCTTCCATCAGTGCAGCATTAATTTCGGCAATTGGGCGAGAGCAAGACACAACAAACTCATTAAAGAAGGGTTTGCTCATATCGACTTTGTAGCCATCGAGTTTATCAATCTCATTAGCGGCATAATGCGCCTTGTGATAATTGAGCTTGCCAACTTTTTGCAGACCATTTTTGCCCATCAATGCCATATACACAGACGCAGATAAAGCCATCAGACCTTGGTTGGTGCAGATGTTACTCGTCGCACGTTCTCGCTTAATATCTTGTTCACGCGGACGTAGTGTCATTACATATGCCCGTTTACCATCAGAATCTTGTGTTTCACCAATAATACGCCCAGCGATTTTACGGACATACTTTTGTTTAATCGCAAAAAATCCGAGATAAGGACCACCATAGCTGAGTGGAATCCCCATCGGTTGTCCTTCACCCACAACAATATCCGCACCCAGTTCACCGGGACTTTTGAATATAGACAATGCCATCGGGTTTACAACAAAAACCAAGAGCGCACCGACTTCATGACAGGCATCAGCCAATGCAGTAAAGTCATCAATTTGCCCAAAGAAGTTCGGATATTGAACCGCCAGCATCGCTGTATTTTCATCAATCATATCCATCAAGCCGCTGATGTCACTGCGTCCTCTATCACCAACAATCCGAATCCCACGCCCTTGATGATAGGTACGCACAACTTCGCGATATTGCGGATGAATCGAATGGCTGAGGATAACTTTTTTGCGTTTATTGCGTGTGACTTCCATCGCCACCGTAACCGCTTCGGCTAGGCTAGTTGCGCCGTCATAATGGCTGGCATTCGCGGCATCCATCCCTGTTAGCGCACACATCATACTCTGATATTCAAAGGTTGCTTGGAGCGTCCCTTGCGAAATTTCAGGCTGATAAGGTGTATAGGCAGTATAAAACTCCCCACGCAATAACATATGATTCACAGCCGACGGAATAAAGTGATGATATGCACCTGCTCCACGAAATATGGCAAAGTCTTGACCGTGGTCATTGGCTTCACTAAGGGATAGCATCTCAGCCGCAACTTCCATCTCGCTCATCGGTTTGGGTAAATCCAAACGAGGAAAGCGATGAGACGATGGGATAGCCTCAAATAAATCTTCGATTGTTGTGACACCGATTTCCGCCAACATCTGTTGACGTTCAGCAGGTGTATGGGGTATATAACTCACAGTAAAACTCACCTCTCATTAGATTTAATGTTATGGACTCTTGGAAATTGGCTATCAGTCGCCCAATACCCAATGACCAACAAACCAAAACTTAATTAACGATCTTTGCAATATTCTTCATAAGCCGACGCATCCATCAACGCATCTAAGCCCGATACATCGCTTGCTTTAATTTTCACCATCCAGCCTGAGCCAAAGGGGTCAGCATTGACTGTCTCAGGTGAATCTTCAAGGTCTTCATTAATTTCCGTAATTTCACCAGCAACAACACTATATAGTTCAGAAGCCGCTTTCACAGACTCCACTTCACCAAAAGAATCACCCGCAGAAATCGAATCACCGACTTCTTTAAATTCAACATACACAATATCGTTTAATTGGTCTTGTGCATAATCGGTAATGCCAATTGTCACAACATCCCCATCCACACGAAACCATTCATCACTTTCGGCATATTTCAAGTCGGCAGGTACTTTCCAATCGCCCATAAGAATTCTCCTTACATGCTCTATAAACAAAAAAAAGACGCACCTCTTGCCGAGATTGCGCCCTGTCGGTCAGTTATTGAATTGACCTTCAGAGGAATATTCACCTATAAATCCTTTTGCCTGAGAGTTTCACGATAGATTGGCTTTCATATCGCTTGCCCCTTCGGCGTTTTATTGCACACAACAATAAAATCTCTCTCTATAGGGAATGCCTTTGTAGAGATTGTAACGGGAATGGTCTTCATTCGCAATGTAAGACCTGACAAAAATTATAAGTCATGGATTGTGCATCATTTTGATGAGACAGGTGACATGTGTCACGGGTCGAATGTGACATACGGTTCTGATTGAATCACAGATATTATTTTAAACTAACAACAGTCCAATGATTAACCAATGATTAGCATAACTGAGGGGCTATTCAATGAATAAAAGTATCATTCTAATCGTGGTTATGCTGGCTGTTGCTGGATGTGGTCGTCGTAATATTGATGCACCTACTCCCACATCGTCAGTATATCAACCCACACCCACCCAAGCGTTATCGGCAGCAGATGCAGCCCGCGCAGAGCAGTTAGCACTCGCTGAAGACGGTGAAGTGTTATTCAACACGTTCTACGAACAAGTAGGCTTTGCCTGTGAGACATGCCACTTTGTTGACCAAGAAACTCGTAAAATCGGTCCCGGTTTACTAAATGTCGGTAGCCGTGGCGAAACTCGTGTTGAGGGACAATCATCAGAAGTCTATATCTCACACGCCATTACCAATCCAAACGAATACATCGTCGAAGAATTTACCGCCAATTTGATGCCACAGACTTATGCGGACATCTTCAGCGAAGCCGAGTTGGAAGCACTTGTTGCGTATTTGATGACATTAGAGTAGTTAAGCGAGTATAGAGAAGGGATTTATTCATATGGCAGAACAATCTGCAGAGCAACCAGAAGTTGTCAAAAGTACAGCAGTACAGGTTAATACAGAAGAAACAACCATCACCCCATCAGATGACCATTCATCAGGTTACGTTGTCCCACGAGGCGCAATCGCATTTGGTGTCATTATGATTCTAGGATATGCCTTTTACTTCTTCATGATTTGGTCAGAAGTCGTTTCTAGAGGAGGTCAATAATGCACGTCGATCGTTACGAAAAATATTGGCTCATCGCCGTTACTATCACACTGGCTATCTTCTTTGCTGCAATCGTCACAGGTGCGGTTGTTTATGGTGTACGCCTTGATGACCCTGTCGGCATCGTTGACCCACGCAATTTGGACAACTTTGGAGATTTCCAAACCTTAGGAACAGGTGTCCACGAAGTTGCCCGTGAAGACGGTACTACATATACAAAAGTCGTGATTAAAGCACAACGTTGGAGCTTTGATGCAGGTGGCGCAGAATATGATGAAAATGGGAAGGAAATTATTCACATCCCACAAGGCGAACCCGTAACATGGGTCGTCTCTAGCCAAGATATTCAACATGGTTTCATCATTACTGAACATAATATCAATTTCCAACTCGTCCCCGGACAAATCTCACAAGCAACAACCACTTTTAATGAAGCTGGCGAGTTTCATATTATTTGTCATGAATACTGCGGTCGCGAACATCAAGGGATGTGGATGACCGTCATTGTTGACCCGTCTGAAGGTGGTCAGTCCGCCGCTATGAATCAGGAGTAAGTGACTATGCAAGCAGTCAATACACAAACCGCTTCGCCACAAACAGAACAAGGGCGAAACTGGTCAGAAATTTTAACAAGTGAACGTGTTCTCATCGGCGCACACATCTTTGTTGCGATGTTCGCATTGAGTTTAGGTGTTCTGATGGGTCCATTCCAAGCCTTCAGACGCGCCCCAGGGGTAACGGATCTACTCGGTGGTCAAGCGATTGGAATGCCAATCTTCAGCTACTACTATCAAGCATTGACCTTACACGGTGTTTTAAATGCTTTGGTCTTTACCACCTTCTTCATCGTCGGGATTAGCTATTTTGTAGTGGAACGCTCCTTACAACGGAGACTCAAATATCCGATGTTGGCATGGTGGACATTTGTCTTGATGGCAGTCGGTCTATTATTAGCTGCTTATGCAATTATAAGCGAACAAGCCAACGTCTTATTCACATTCTATGCACCCATGCTCGCCCACTGGACATTTTATCTGGGTCTAACCTTGGTCATCGTCGGGACATGGATTGCATCATTCAATATCTTCTCGACCTATTTGGAATGGAAAGACGAAACCCAGAAACCTGCACCACTCGCGGTATTCGCAACCGTCGCAAACTTTGTGATGTGGGATGTTGCCTCGCTGGGTGTTGCAATTGAAGTCCTAACGATGTTACTGCCGATGTCACTCGGTATCATCGAAACAACAGACATCCAAGTTAGTCGTATCTTCTTCTGGTTTTTTGGTCATCCCTTGGTTTACTTCTGGCTGATTCCTGCTTATACCAGTTGGTACACGATGCTACCCAAACAACTCGGCGTGAAGCTATTTAGCGATAGTATGGGACGTGTAGCCTTCTTGATGCTGATGATTTTCTCTATCCCAATCGGTGTCCATCACTTGTTTGTTGACCCTGGTATCAGTGTCTTAGCGAAGTCCTTCCACTCAGCATTAACATTCGTCGTCGCGATCCCCAGTTTCTTAACGGCATTCAACATCGCCGCAACCTTAGAACGCGGTGGGCGAAAACGAGGGAGTAAGGGGGCATTCTTCGGTCTTGATTTCTTCTTCTATCTACCGTGGGATGATCCAGTTGTTGTCTCACAATTGGGTGGTATGTTGCTGTTCCTTGCTGGTGGTATCACAGGTATGATGAATGCATCCTTTACCCTCAACATCGCATTACACAATACCGCATGGGTTGTTGGTCACTTCCATACAACCGTCGCAGGTGCAGCCTTCATGAGTTATATGGGTATCTTATTCTGGTTATTGCCCGTACTCACAGGACGCAAATTATGGGGTAAGAAATTTGCATTGGCATTTGCATATCTATGGCTCTTCGGTATGTTACTCTTTGGTGCGGCAATGGGTCGCGCAGGTGTTATGGGTGCTGTCCGCCGTACAGACCTCGGTGCTCCCGGTGCTTTAATTCTGCCTGAATGGGTATCTTGGTTAAATATTAGTGCATTCGCTGGTGTCCTACTGCTAATTAGCTCCATATGTCTCTATATTGTGATTATCGGGACAATCTTCAAAGGTGAAAAGATTGAGAGTGAAGAAGAGCTTGAAATTCCAATCGCTACATCTGCACCTGAAGATGAATTAATTCCACCAATACTCGAAAAATGGGGGTTGTGGTTAGCAGTCATTATCATCTCTTGTGTGATTATGTGGGGTCCCGTCTTGCTCAATGCGCTTGATTGGCAAAATGGATTCTACGGTGTTGGTTTACCACCGGGAATTTCACCTTAATCAAAGGGCATAATCATGACAGAAGTTGTTCAACACTCAACAGAAATGGATGGGCTCGAACCTGAGCTTATCCGCCTACTCACAATTGTTATGTTGTTTACGCTCGGTATCATGTTGTTTCTGTTTAGCCTCGCGCTGATGGAAGACTTATCAACATTGAGCCAAGCACCCGAGTTGGTATGGGCATTTATCTGTGGCGCACCATCAGCAGATGGACCTGCTCTACCACTAATGCTCACCTTAGCCACATTATCAATCGGTTCAGGTGTTGGTGTCACAGGCTGGCACATCTGGAAAAAGCGAACACAAGCATCATAAAATCAACAGGGGACGTGACAGAAGTTACGTCCTTTGTTTTTACAAAAGAACTATATTCCTCATCCCCCACTTGATATAATAGCCTTTAACACTGTAGCAAATAGGATACGCCATGACTGAAACTCCAATCGAAAAACAAAAAACACAGAAAGACCCAACAACCAAAATTCTATATGGGCTAATCGGCGCACTCACATTAGGGATTATTGCTGTTACACTATTTATCGTATTCAGTCGATTAACAGCAAATGACACCACGACCAATATTAACGCATTCACTGTTGTTGAAGAAGAAAATTTTGATGGAACAACGGCGATTTCACCACCCCGTGACATGCCTGATTTCACGCTCACTAATCAAGAGGGCGAACTCACGAGTCTAAGTGATTTACGCGGGAAATATGTACTCATCACGTTCGGTTACACTCACTGTCCCGATGTCTGTCCACTGACACTCAATGAATTCCGTCGCATCCGTGAATCACTAGGTGATTTAGCCAAAGAAGTCGAATTTGTCTTTATTAGTGTTGATGGTCAACGTGATACGCCAGATACCATAGAAGCCTATTTTGAGACCCGTAAACTAGAGGGCTTCATTGGTCTAACAGGTGAAGAAGTGGATTTGAAAAAATTGGGTGTTGATTATGGTCTATTCTTTGATATCAGCGATAACGATTCCAGTGGTGGCTATCTGGTAGACCATACCGCAGGCTCGTATTTGCTCAATCCTGATGGACAATGGATTATGCGCTATCAGTTTGGAGTGATGCCCAGCTTAATTGTTGAGGATTTGGAAGGTTTCATCAGTGCATAACAAATATTAGATTAGATGCCATCGTCCTACTTGATGACATCAATACAATACTCAAATTGAGTGAGCTATATAAAACCATCATATTTGACGAAACACCTGATGATATAAATTTATGAGCGTGGGCTACGGGGTAAAATACTCGTAACCACCTCATAGTTAATTGTGCCAAGCCAGCGCGCAATTTCATCAGCTGTGATTACATCATCCCCTTGCGAGCCAAGCAAAATAACTTCATCACCAATCGAGACATTCGGAATATTGCTTACATTAACCGTTATTTTCTCCATGCTCACTCGCCCAACAACTGGCGCACGTCCTCCACGAATCAAAACTTCACGCCATGTTGCAGGCGCACGACGCAATCCATCAGCATACCCAACAGGCAATACAGCAATCGTTTCTTCTTTTCGGGTACGGTAGGTATTCCCATAGCCAATAGTTGAATCGGGTGGAAGGGTTTTTACTTGGGCAACCACAGTCTTCCATATCATCACAGGTTGCAAGCCTTTCGGCGATTCCAATTTATCTGAGGGGTTCAGCCCATACAGTAATATGCCGGGGCGCACCATATTAAAGAGGTTATCCCGACTGCCAAGCATTCCTGCAGAGTTAGAGGCATGAATATATTTAAAATCAAAACCCGTCGCTTTTAAGGGTAAAATGACACCCTTAAAGGTTTTTAATTGTTCAGCAGTATAATCAGGGTCTTCATCTGCCATAGAAAAATGTGTAAAAATTCCTTCAATTTCAATTTCTTGCATGGCATATAAGTGGCGGAATAACTTGACAGCCTCACTTGCCAAAACCCCCAAACGCCCCATCCCTGTATCAACTTTGATATGCACTTTGAGCTTACCATCAACATCCCGTGCAATACGTTCATATTGCCGTGCCAATTCAAGGTCAAATAGAGCAACTGTAATATTTTGTTGAATCGCTTGGCGGACAGCAAATGCAGGTACATAACTCAGGACAAGAACAGGTGCAGTAATCCCAGCATCACGCAACTCCATCGCTTCTGCCATATTTGCAACCGCTAGATAAGTCGCACCATTCAATAAGGCTGTACGCGCAACGGTGACAGCACCATGACCATAGGCATTAGCTTTTACAACTGCCATTAATTCAACATCATCACCAATATGCGCCTTAACCAATTTGACATTGCTAGCCAGCGCCTCAGTATCAATTTCAACACGGCTAGGCGAAATGGATTGCGAGACAACACTCACAACTTGCGCAATTTGAGTTTGACGAACCAACTCCTCGTGCGAGCTTTCGTCTTCCATCAATGCACGCGTCACCAATGCCATATCAGATTGACTACCGCCCTTGACCAATACAATATCAAGTTCAGTTAATTTCATTTGTTTCAATTCATAAACAACATCTTGAACGCTATATGTCATTTTGACACGACTTGGGTTCATTCCATGATCGATTGCAGACCGACCAATCAACGCAGCATTTGCGCCTTTGGTAATCAAGTAATCCACTTTGTGATGGAGTCCACGACCGACCAGACGATGCCCTTGTTGGTTGTTAGAGCCTAAGTTATCCATATCCCCAACAATCAATATATTCCGATGTTCACTATATTTAATCGCCCCAAGCCAATTGATCGCCGCTTGCATCGACAATGGATTTGCACTATAGGTATCATCTATCAGCAGACAACCATTTAATCCAGTAAATGGGTTTAGACGACCTGCCAAGGGTTGCATTTGCTTCAGCCGTTGTAAGGCAAGGTCAGTATCAACATTCATTTTTTCACCGAGTGCTAAGGCGTATAGAATGCTATATAAGTGGAATTTACTTAGGAGAGGTGTCCATCGTCCTACACGACGATCGTTATTAATCTTTAAATCAAAACCTGTTCCGTTTGCCCCAATCACAACATTAAACGCCATATAATCCGCACCAAATGAGTCAATCCCAACAGAGACAACTTTTGCCTTGGTCGAGACCGCCAAGTTGCGTACATTTTCATCATCATGGTTAATAATTAATGTTCCACTGGATGGCAAACTGTCAACTAAAACGCGAAATTCATCAATCAATTGGTCACAATTTTCAAATTCATCATTATGGTTACAATCAATATGCGTCATCACAACAATATCAGGTTGCGCCATATCCACCATCTCAGCCATTTCGCTGGGGTGCGTAGTTGCAAATTTGAGAATCACGACATCGTGGTTTGGCAAGACTTGTGCGAGACCGATTGCAATTCCAAACCGTCCTGACACATCGACATCACGATAATAAACGTTATGTGTCTCATCCAAAACATGTCGTATCGCCTCAGCAGAAGTTGAGCGAACAGACGATCCAGCAACAGCAATCACTGTAGCAGAGATGCGATCCAACATCATCCGTGTCCACTTCATTAAGGTATCAAGTGGGTCTTTGACAATAATAACCGTCACATTTTCAGTATCACAGTCAGGAGGGCTTGTACAAAGAACCCCACCCGCCCCGTTTTTAATCGCCTCAGCAATATAGGAATGCGAATCCCCTTTATCGGTTCGCATCGCAATAAATAATTCAGAGTCTTTTGCTTCGCGCGAATCAAAACAGAAGTCAGTAAATAGATGGCTGACCGATTCACCAAAAAGTTGTCCATTAGATGCTTTGAGTATATCTGTTAGGCTTATCATAATGTCGAGTATAGCATTCTTAATTTATGCCTGCCAATATATGATTCAATATGATTTGCATAACGATATGTTTGCAATGATGTTGTGTTATAATATGCAATGTTGAAAAGGAAATACTATGTCGTTTGAATTTGAAATTATCGCAACAGATGGAGATGCACGCGCAGGGATTCTCCACACACCACATGGTGACATTCCAACACCCATTTTTGCGCCAGTGGGAACATTAGCCACTGTAAAAGCTGTTCCACCAAGAGACCTCGAAGACTTAAAGGTCAATCTCGTATTATCCAATACCTATCATTTGTTCTTGCGCCCCGGTGATGAGCTTGTGCATGATATGGGGGGATTGCATGAGTTTATGCGCTGGAAAGGTCCTATCCTTACAGACTCTGGCGGATTCCAAGTATTCAGCCTAACGGACACTAATAAAATCGATGAGGATGGGGTGACATTTAAGAGTCATCTGGATGGTAGCATGAAACGCTTAAACCCAGAGATTTCGATGCAAATTCAGCAGAACCTCGGGGCAGATATTATTATGGCATTCGACCATTGCCCTCCCCCCAAAGACCGCGAAACTGTCGAAAAAGCCGTTGCACGGACACATCGCTGGTTAGACCGCTGCCGCGAAGCCCATCCAAGTGATGATAAACAAGCCTTATTTGGGATCGTCCAGGGTGGCATTTACCCAGACTTACGCGAACAATCGGCACGGTTTGTAACCAATATTGACCTTAAAGGTTATGCAATCGGTGGCTTGGCTGTTGGGGAAACCAAAGCGGAGATGTACGATACACTTGACCATACCATGCCCTTTTTACCCGCAGAAAAACCCCGTTATTTGATGGGAGTTGGTGAACCTGATGATTTGGTTGAAGGCATTATGCGTGGGGTTGATATTTTTGATTGTGTGATTCCAACACGTCTGGCTCGGCACGGTGCAGCATTTACCCATGATGGACGGATTAACCTCAAAAATGCGAAATTTAAACGTGATCAAGCACCAATAGACGCGCTCTTAGACAATTATGCCAGTACTTTTTCACGCGGATATATTCGACATTTAGTGGTTGCAAAAGAATTACTGGCGCATTATCTCATTAGCCTACATAATATTGACTTCTTAGTGAGTCATGCAGCAAATATGCGACAAGCCATTATAGAGGGACGTTTACAGGAGTATGCAGCAACATTTTTACCACGCTATTTGCAGAGCAACCCAACCGACAGTTAGGCAATTTTAGGATGATTCGGGTACGGAATACCCTCGCGATTCTTGCTTTTACAGCACTCTTTGGATGTGTAGTAGATTCCCCTGCCAGCACGCCAACATTAGAGCAAGTCAATCTTAAATTCCAAGCAACACATGTTACGCAATCGCTGACAGAAGATTTGAGTCGTAGCTTTGTTGAGGATCATCCTGAGTTTAATATCAATGTGATGGGGCAATCCTATAGCAACTTGATAGATAATTTGGAAAGTGGGCAAATTGATTATGTGATTAGTAGTTATATCCCCATCCGCGATGACATTTGGGCAGCGCCCATTGCCCAAGATGGTCTTGTATTAATTGTCCATCCTGATAACCCAATTTTGAACTTAGACACAGATACCATTCGAGATATTTATACAGGTTATATCACAGATTGGGAGTCGATATTGAATATTAAACGCCCGATGATTCCGCTAACATACTCTGATACCCACGATAGTTATCATGAATTTCATCGCCTCATTATGGGTAGACAGCGTATTACAGGAAATGCTCAACTTGTCCCGAATATTGAGGCAATGATAGACCAAGTTGCCAATACACCAGAAGCAATTGGATATATTCCACTCAGCTATATCACATCAAAAGTCAAACAATTGACGGTCAATCATATAGAAGCCACACAAGAAACGATGATTGCCAATATCTATCCACTAAGGACAACAATCTTTGTCATTGGACGAGAAGAACCGTCTCCTGCTTATCGGACTTTTTTCAGTTGGATACAAAGTCAAATGGGTCAAGCAATCGTTGCTCAAAACCATGTTCCATTGCCTTAAGCATTAGGCAACTAAATAAGACATGATCCAAAAGAGGGCTAAGATTATCATGCCGATATACGATAAGTCGCGATAAAAGCGAAGTTGTGAACGACGTTTTTGCATGATGAGTTCCGATTCGCGCAAACGATGTAACGCACCTGCCGCCTGCCAATTATTGGGGTTAATCCGCAACACATTATCCAAACAGACGATGCTCTGGTCAAGATTATCGACCACAACACTCATCCACAACCACGCATCTTCCGAGTCGCTATCTTCCCCAATAATCGTTTTGAGTAAGTCACGCGCGGCAACAGGTTCATTTATTTTGACTAATTCTATGGCATCCAGCAACCGCTCAATACGGTCACTCGCAACCTCATCCGTCATTTTGACATCCTAATCAACTATGACACCTGCAAAAACACTATCCTCATCCACTATATCACGGCTCGGCTTCGGATAAACCCGTGTGAAGCCTTGCTTACCAAACAAGATTGTCCGCAACCATCGTGGTGTACGATTAATACGCCCACCGCCTTGGCTGACATGACAGGCACTTGCTTCTTCCCACAAAGCCACATACTTTGCAATCGGGATGCGTGTATGAACAGCTTCAACATGGTCTAAAATCTTGACCATATCAATATCTTTATTGACACCTACTCGGCGAGGATCTTGTCCTTGTAATCGAACATTCCATATCCGCATATGTAAGGTGATTTTAGGGAAGGCGCTATAATATAATTTCTGTGCTTGGTAGGGTGCAAGCCCGTCAGTTTGGTAACTTGCGTCATTGGCACAATCAAATGCTTTTACGGTTGCTTGTTGGATGGCAATATGATCTGGATGTCCGTATCCACCATAGCGGTTAAATGTCACAATGACATGTGGGCGAACTTCACGAATCACTTTTGTCACATCATGCAGAACACGATCAGGGTTATTCTCCCATTGTGACCAGAGTGAATCAGGATGTTTTGATGTTTCGCTTCCCATCATGCCACTGTCACGATAACCCAGTGTGAATATTTTCTTAAACTTCAAAATTTTATTAGCACATTCCAATTCGCTTAAACGCAACTCAGCAACGGTATCAAATTTATGCGCCAACTCAGCAGGGATTGTTCCCACATCGCCATTCGTTGCACAAATCAGATACACATCCACATCTTCATCCACCCATTTCCCGATTGCTGCACCCAAACCAAAACTTTCATCATCAGGATGTGCAAAGCTAATTAATAATCGGCGGTTTGCCATATTTTTTCCTCAATCTACTTAAAATACCCTACGATTTACCAATTATACCGACTGTCCCTTGTGTAAGTCAGTGTCCATTCAATATACTATTCATGTTTTGCTAATGAAACTAATTGAGGACTTCATGCGTCGATTTTTCGGTTTTACACTCAGCCTAATCATAATCTTAAGTTTAACCAGCATCTTTTGGTCTAGCGTTGTGATGGGGCAAAGTATATTTGCGACCAATACCCCTGTGACAAATAACGCTCAAGGACAAACCGCACCCAGCACACCAACAGAAGCTGAGGACGATGCTGCCCAACAACCCATTCCGAACACACCAACTGAATCAGCGGAAGAAACAGAACAAGTCGATGATTCTGGAAATCCCTTTGCGACTAATACAGCGGAAGTTCCTAGTGGAACACCAGCACCAACAGATACCGCGACAGTAACACCGTCACCAACAACGACTCCATCCAGCACACCAACACCCACAGAAACCTTCACACCGACCTTTACACCGACTGCAAGTTTCACACCAACCGATACAGCGACACCCACACCGACACCCATTGGTCCTTTCTTCTATCCTGAGGGTATCAATCCATTAACAGGTCTACCCTATCCAAATGAAGAAGCAATGGCACGTCGTAACCTCATTGTCAAAATCTCTAATTATCCGCCAATTGTACGCCCCCAAAACGGCGTGAATCAGGCAGATATTGTATTTGAATATGAAGCTGAGGGCGGTGTCACACGCTTTGCCGCAATCTTCCGTAGCAACGACCCAGAACGTGTCGGGTCAATACGGAGTGCGCGCTTATTAGATATGGAACTGGTCACCATGTACGAAGCCTTATTAGCTTATTCAGGCACAAGTGAACCGATTCAACGCTTACTTTTGGCATCCGATTTCAAATTCCAACTCATCTCACCATCGATAGGTGACAATTGCGATAATGCAGGGTTCTGCCGTGATACAAGCCTAACCGAACGTGCCTTTGAGCATACTCTATTTGGTAATACACAAAAAATGTGGGAAATCGCCACCCGCCGTAATGTCAATCGCGGTTATCGAGCTTTAGGCTTTGCATTCAACGAAGAAGCCGATAGTGGCGGAACACCTGCCAATGACATTTTCACCAATTGGTATGGTCAGACAGATGCACGTTGGCAATTTGATGAGGAAAGTGGACGCTACTTACGTTATACCGATAGTGTTGCCCACTTTGATGCCACCGATGGTGAACAACTGTGGACAGATAATCTTGTCATCCTAGAAGTCCCCCACAACCGCCGTCCTGATTTATTTACTCCAGGGGTCAACTACGAATCGCTCGAAGTTGCATTATGGGATCAAGGGCGTGCTTATGTCATGCGTGATGGAAACTATTATGTCGGCTTCTGGCGCAGACGAAATCGTGAACCGGGGGAAGCGATTCAACTAATTTATGGTGACAATACCCCGATTATGCTCAAACCAGGGAGAACATGGTTAGCCGTCACACGCTTCTTAGGTGATACACTAATTAGTGTAGAAAAACCTGATATGCAAGCAACAGGAACAGCTATCGCACAAACACCAACCCTGACACCGATTCCGCAATCCACTGATTAAGTCAAAATTTTAAAGCTAGAAATCTAAGACAGCATCCAACTGGGTGCTGTTTTTATATCCAATTTTGATCGATTGGACATGGCGGAGGTTCTGTGAACACCATAGGCTAGAAGTATATGTCAAGCAAATGGGAGAACCTCATGCAGAAAAACGCAGACCTCTATAATCTGACACAGCAGATGCAAGGTGCGATTTACCAAGCGGGTATGAAACACTATGCCGCAACGCCATCAGAAGAACAAGACACTCAAACGCCAAAACCAAACCCGCTTATGACCATTCGTAATGGCTATGCAGAAAGCATCGCATGGATGATGGTTCAGTTATACGAATTTGAGCCAGAAGCCCTCACCGTCGACACATTCCGTATGCGCGCAGTTTATTCCGCCCCCCGTTTATCGCAAGCAATATTAGAACTGATTGCATCCGAGAAATGGGCGCACCGTGTTGGCGAAGACTATAAACTGACAAACTCAGGTTATGCTGTGATTCATAATATGCTTGCTGGGCGCAATCAAAAACTCTTGAATTTTTGTCCCTTACCTAAGGAAGAATTAGACAAACTGGTCGATTATAGTGAGCGCATCTTTGCATCCGCCCTCGACACAGATGATGAGCAATCCGTATGGTGCTTGCATCATTCCCAAAAGCGCAAACCTATCGGCAAGCAAGTCACACAGATGCCCAAATTATTACATGTCTGTAGTGATATGAACGCGTGGCGAGATGATACCCATATGCAAGCCTATCGCGAGCAAGGCGTGGATGGTATGACATGGGAAGCCTTCTCATTTGTCGATGATAAAACTGCAACCACTGCCGAAACCTTATTTGACCAGTTAGCCTATCGCGGTTGGACAGTCACTGAATGGCAATCTACATTAGATGAACTTGCCAATAACGGTTGGATTATCGGTGATGAAACAGGGTATACCTCAACGGATACAGGCAAATCTATACGCCAAATCGTCGAATCCAAAACCGATACCCTATTTTTTGCACCATGGGAAACACTCAGCCAAGAGGAACAAGTAGACTATGTTCGCCTTCTCCATAAACTCAATGATGTCTGTATGGGCATGTTAAGCGCATAAAAACAATTATCCGAAACCAATTAGCTCATCTGTACTGGCGTTAAATTTCAAGAAAACTTTATAGCCATCGAATACATAAGAACAACGATAAAAGTGCATGTCAGAAGGTACATAGCAAGAACCGATTTCATAAATTCCAAACATCACTGTAAATTTGGAGTAGATAATGTTTTGGTCGGCATAATATTGCATCATCTCGTTAATTTGAGAACGTGCAATCAATCTATCAGGCTGGCTACAAATCCCCATTACATCAGGGATAGCCATATTCAGACATAATTCGTTTACAAGCTCTCTATCAACAGGAGTCGTAAGATATTCGGCATAATAATCATGTCCATCAGATTTGAAAACAGCGGAAAATGCTAAAGATGAGATACAACAAACGAACATCATGAATATCGAAAATGCGAATATTGCAATTACCATCCCCTCTATATATGGGAAATAGGATGTCCAAAAATTTGGAGATTTCTTTGCTTTGGTTCGCTTACGTTTCTGCATCAGACTATATCGACAATCTCATAATTTAAGCTGTATAGAATTATATACTCAAGTCAACCATAATTATCTCAGTTGATTTGTTATTTCTTGAACGTAGCTAAATCGTAGTTAAATCAGCCATGAGATGCTGTTGACCCCTGCTTCAATTCCGCTTACCATAAACGGAAGTTGATGGATATAAGTTGAGGAGCTAGGATTGAAGCGAGCAATTCAAGGATTTTTTCTGGGATTTATCATATTTGCATTTGTGATTGCTGTGTTAGCGGGTGTTCTATTTATTGTCACAGGTGGCGATATTGTCAACATGGCACGCACCGCCTACATCAGCTTATCGCTATCAGGACGACAAGATGAACTCAATACCCCCATCGGGACAGTTGATGAAGTAACACGCTTTGAGATTGAAATTGGGTCATCGCCTGCAACAATTGCATCATCACTTGTTCAAGCCAATCTCATTAGTGATGCTCAGCTATTTGTCGATTATGCACGGGTTGAAGGCTTAGATACACAATTTGAAGCCGGTATCTATTTCCTCAATCAAACCCAAACCATCCCCGAAATTGCACTCGTCCTAACCGATTCCAGCAAGAGTTTTATCCCCTTCCGTACCTTAGAAGGCGCGCGAATTGAAGAAGTCGCAGAATTGATTGACGGCAATAATTTATTTGGCTTCACAGGTGATGACTTTTTGTTATTGGTTGATGAAGGGGCTGCTATCCCACCAGAGTTTGCATCATGGGCAGGCATTCCAGCAGGTGCATCGCTCGAAGGCTTTATGCTACCTGAAACTTATCAACTACCGCCTGACATCACAGCCGAAGAATTACGCGATACGCTATTAGAGACTTTTCGTGAACAAGTCGGTGATAGACTCCGTGATGATGCAGGCTTAGATGGCTACACGATTCACCAAATGGTCTCACTAGCATCAATTATTGAGCGTGAGGCTGTCCATGCTGATGAACACCCCTTAATTTCCAGTGTCTATCGCAATCGCCTTGATATTGATATGTTGCTCCAAGCTGACCCCACTGTTCAATATGGGATACAAGGTTTACGTGGTCGATGGTGGCCGAATATCACCCGTGCCGATTATCGCGGTATTGATTCGCCATATAACACCTATCTATATAAAGGATTGCCACCCGGTCCAATTGCAAGCCCGAGCTTGTCAGCAATCCGTGCTGCAATTTATCCAGCCGAGAGTAGTTATTTTTATTTCCGCGCCAAGTGTGACCGTTCCAACTATCATAGCTTTGCTACCACCTATGATGAGCATGAACAAAATGCCTGTTAAATATAAAACGATGGTAGGGAAGAGACATGTCTCTTCCCTATTAATTTTCCTATTGGCTTGCGTCATCATATCAGGCTGCGGCGTTGTACAGAGTAGTCCAACCATCAAAAAAATCGCCTTACTTGCCCCCTTTGAAGGACGCTATCGAGATATTGGCTACAATGCCTTATATGCAGTTCGCTTGGCAATGACCGATCGTGGGACAGAAAATATCCATTTGCTAGCGGTTGATGATGGCGGAAGTATCGAATCTGCACTCGACAGAATACACGCCTTGAATATTGACCCTGATGTCAAGTTTATCATTGCACTCGGAGAGTTTGCGTCTCATCCTGATGTCCAACAAGCCAATGATAAACCGATGATTGTGATTGGTTTTTGGGGACATATCCGCGCTGATGAAGATAGCCTATTTGCATCACATCCAGAGATAGCGGAACAAATCACCACACTTGAGCCGATTACAGAACTCGATTTAGGAAACCCTGTTATCGGTAGTGACCTAATGATATTGTCACAGCTACCCGATTTGTATGATGATTTGAGCAATATATCCATTATCAGCAGTGGCACATTACCTGATGAGGACTTCTATCAGCGATATATTGAGAGTGATTTATATGTACCAGAGCCGAACTTACTCGCCACTTTGACCTATGACATCGCTAATCTGGTTATCTCAGCGTTAAACACAGATACAACAATCGGTGACATGACATATACAGGCATCACAGGCAATATTAAATTCACCGATGGCTACTGGCAAAATGCCCCTATCCGCTACTATAAATATAATGACAACGAGATGGTTGTGCCTGACTAATTCATCTTATGTAGGAAAAGAAATTTGATAATGGAATAATACATCTTAGAAAACAAGTCTTTTAGCTAGTCAGGGTGTCAGCTATTGCAAGTCTGAAAATAACATTGGAAATAAATTGACAGCGGGGACAGGTCGCCAGCCCTACGAAACCCTGTAGGGACAATGGCTTGCCTTGTCCGAGACTCAAGGGATATGTCCAAATTTATTTCTAAAGATTTATCAGATTTTACATATTCAGCTACCCCAATATCATTGGAAGGAGAAAATGGTTTATTCTATAGAAAATCAGGTAACAACAAAACATTTGTAGGGACAGTTGGCATGCCCTGTCCGCTGTAAAGATGCCCGAATGATAATAGAATCTGATATAACAGACTGAGACGGTGACATGCTAAAACGATAGTCAATATTATCCAATCTGTTCAAATACATTCTAGTTTGTGTAATATGAAGTAGTTTATTTAAGTTGACGTAGACCGAGAATAATTATGTCAAAGAAAAAGCGTACAAGTCGCAAAAAAAAGAAAAAAACACTTGGCAATTTAAAGCCGATGCACATGTTTTTCTTAAATCCATATGAAGATTCGCGATTTACAAAATGCCCAAAGTGTATGAATAAAACAAAAATCCGCAAACACCCCTTTGCAATCCACATTGACCCTAATGTCATAATGACATTGAATATGAGTGGTCCATATTGCCCAACCTGTGATTTGATTATCTTACATAAAGACAAAGTCGAGACATTGCTTACCTTGACCTTTGAAATGCAACAACCAGACATTCTTGGCAATGATTATCTGATTATTGGGGTCGTTGAGCGCGAATACTGGCGCAAAGCCAGCAAAAAAGGTGGGACTTACCAAGAACTCTTCGATAATTTGCACGACTTCAAAAAAGTTGTTGTTTTTGAGCCAATGCGCCCTACGTGGCTTCCCCAGAACCCAGAAACGGATGAATAAATTTAGCAGTTCAAGTCTAAATATCACTTCCCTCAATCACATCATAAAAGAGAGGCAAGGGGTCAACAGCAGTTTCACTATAATCAATCGCTTGATGAATCAACTGCTTAGCAGAGGACAGCGACTCTTGGCTATTGGCATGAACTGTGATTAAGGTATCCCCTGCTTGCACTGCATCGCCAACCGAAGCATGAACTTCAATTCCAACAGCATAATCAATAGAATCTTCTTTACGAACACGTCCAGCACCTAATGCGAGGGACGCTAAACCAATTTTGTCCGCAAATATATTTTGAATATAACCTGATTGTTCTGCTGTGATGGTCTCAATAATATCTGCTTGAGGTAAAAGACTGAGGTCATCAACTTGTGAGGCATCCCCATCTTGTGCTGTCACCATCTGGCGGAAGCGGTCAAAGGCTTGCCCTTCTTGTAGAACCGTTTCGACAGCATCCCGCGCTTCGTCAATATCAACCCATTTTTCGCCTTGCCCTGCCAATTTGAGCATATACGCTGATACATCCACACAATGTTCATGAAAGTCCGTCGGTCCATGTCCTTGTAATGTTCTAACCGCTTCAGCAACTTCTAGCGCATTCCCCACAGCAACACCCAGCGGTTGATTCATATCGGACAGTAACGCCACCATATCACGACCAGCATCGACCCCAATCCCAACCATGATTGTGGCAAGCTCACGGGCATCATCGAGGGTTTTCATAAATGCACCATGCCCTAACTTGACATCTAGCACAATCCCATTCGCACCTGCCGCCAATTTTTTGCTCATGATACTACTGGCGATTAGCGGTAAACTTTCGACTGTGCCTGTCACATCACGCAAGGAATAGAGTTTGCCATCTGCTGGCGCAAGTGACTTCGTCTGACCTGCGAGGACAAGCCCTGTTTCTTGAGCAATCCGACGAAAATCAGATTCCGATAAATTGACATTAAAACCATTAATCGACTCTAATTTATCAAGCGTTCCACCAGAAAAACCCAGACCGCGTCCACTCATTTTGGCAATCGGCACCCCAAAAGATGAAACAACAGGTAACACAACCAGCGTTGTTTTATCGCCAACACCCCCAGAAGAATGTTTATCAATCGCATAGCTGACAATATCAGAGAGGTCTAACATATCACCTGATTCTGCCATCGCGATGGTCAAATTAACAGTTTCCTCACGGCTCATCCCTTTTAATAAGATTGCCATGAGTAATGCCGAAACTTGATAGTCAGCGATGTTATCATCTGTATAACTCTGAATAAACCAGCGAATGTCTTCGTTGGAGAGTGATTGACCGTCACGTTTTTTTACAATAAGATCAACAATACTCATGAATGATAACTCCTGAATGGTGGGCTATATGTTAGCGTGGATAATTATACTATTAGGAATGCTCTTTTTCGCAGGGTTACATACCCTATCTGCGAGCCAATCCTTCAAACAAGCCATTCGTCAGCGCATGAGTGAGCGAGTTTATCATGGTTTTTATCGCGCAGGGTATAATGTATTTTCAGTCATTAGCCTCCTACCCGTCGCCTTTGGGCTGAGCATGAGTGAGGGTATTATCTGGCAAATTCCTAAATCTGAACAAATCTTTACAACTGGTTTAGTCATTATTCAAACAGTCGGCACAATCGGCATGATTATCTCCTTGATTCAAATTGACTTGTTGCGTTTTGTCGGTATCAAGCAAATATGGGCTTACTTCAAAGGCGATACATTGCCCTTAGCTGATGAACCACTCCAACGCAAAGGCTTATATAAAATCGTGCGCCACCCCTTGTATTTCTTCGCATTGTTGTCGATTTGGTTTGTGCCAGTCATGAGCGATGTACAATTTTTATTCACATTGGCGGCAACAGCTTATTTTGTCATTGGCTCACGTTGGGAAGAACAACGAATGGTGAATGCCTACGGAAAAAGCTATATCGAGTATCAACAATCTGTACCGTGGCTCATCCCATTTGTAAATTTTCGGTAAAATCTTAATTTTTTATGAAAGGATTCGGTAAGAACTATTGAGTATTTAGTTTCTGTAAGTTAGTCTACTCTTATTGTTATTTTTAGTCTGTGAGGGATTACAGTGACACAAAAACGTAAAAATTCTGACAAACAAACATTGATGATTATCGGCGGGGTTGTTGCTGCGGCATTAGTTGTTTCAATTGTGTTTATTCTTGTATCAAGCCAAAGTTCATTTAGCTCAGCATCGGTTGACTATTCGACCATTCCACAAGAACGCCAAGCTGACGGTGGTTTTGTAATTGGTGATCCAGATGCGCCCGTGACAATTGTTGCATTTGAGGATTTCCTCTGTCCACATTGTCAAAGATATGAAGCAACCACAGCCCAATTCATCAGCCAATATGTTGCAACAGGTCTTGCAAAATTTGAATATCGCTTCTTACCTGCTGTCGATGCAACCTATTCACCGATGGCAGCTAAATTAGCAGAATGTGCAGAAATTCTTAAACCGGGGTCATTCTGGGATGCACACGATGCGTTGTTTGATATTGCATCATCAGCCCGTTTTAGTAATAGTAGCCCACGGACATTTGCAGACCGTATGGACATTCCATATACGGACCTGCTTGAATGTCAACAAGATGCAAACCAAGTGAATATAGATATGCAGTTAGCCGATCAACTCGGCGTATCAGGTACACCAACCATCCTCGTACGCTATGGTGACAGCCGCCCACAATCGAGCCAATTCGGTCAACAACCGACATTTGAACAACTCGGACTCATCGTTCAATCCGCTGGGCAGTAAACCTCTAAAACTCCAATACCTGTGAGAGGGTTTATTTTCAAAATAGCTCTCTCACTGTACAATACTCATATTGAGACAATTAAAAATCGGAGTTCCACATGGCGTTACCTGCTTTTTATAATCCTATGGATATTGGTACATCGTTTATGCCTGATGTGAATAGTGCGGTTGATGCGGGTCGCGCGCTCAACTTACCCACATCAGCCAGTGATAGTCAACGGATAGCATTAGTCCTTGTTGATATGCAAGTTGATTTTGTACATCCAAACGGTGCCTTATATGTCCCCGGAGCAGTTGAAGATAGTAAGCGTGTTGTGGAATGGATTTATCATCATGTGGGTGACATCACGCAAATTTATGCCTCACTCGATAGCCACTATCCCATTCAGATTTTTTCGCCAACATGGTGGAAAGACGCAAATGGTCAGCATCCCTACCCCTATACTGTAATTACGACTGAGGATGTCAAAGCAGGTAAATGGGAAGCAATTTATGAACCTGCATGGTCAGCAAATTATGTCGCAGAACTCGAAAGTCAACATAAAAAACAATTGATGATATGGCCCTATCACACCCTCATCGGCACCCCAGGGCATGACTTAACGCCATCACTATATGAAGCCATTAGTTATCATGCTGCTGCCCGCCAAGCCCAACCCCACTTTATCACCAAAGGTGAAATCGCAAAAACCGAACATTACTCGATGCTTGAACCCGAAGTCAAGGTATCTGACCATCCACATGGCTCACTCAATCAAGACTTCTTAGAACAACTCAAAACCTTTGACCTTATCTATATTGCAGGTGAAGCCAAAAGCCATTGCGTCTTAGAAACAGTCAATTCAATCATGCGCTACTTCCAAGACGATACTGCATTCATCGGGAAATTACGCCTACTCGACGATGCGATGTCATCCGTGCAACATGCAGAAATTGACTTTGATGCCCTCGCAGATGAGGTCATCAGCCAACATCAAGCCAATGGGCTGACACTTGTAACCACACAGGACGAATTAGGATAAAACACAATGAGAACAGTCGAATGGGATAATGGCGCAGTCAAGATGATTGACCAGCGTGCTTTGCCGTGGACACTTGAATTCGCACGGCTCGAAACCGTTGAAGCCGTCGCCGAGAGCATCACCAATATGACCGTACGCGGTGCACCTGCAATCGGAGCATCAGCAGGATTTGGCATGGCACTGGCTGGACAACAAAGCCAAGCCGATACAGTCGATGGACTCCTCAGTGATTTACGTATTCATGCGGAATTACTCAAATTAGCCCGTCCAACAGCCGTCAATCTCGCATGGGCAGTTGATAAGCTCATGTCACTAGCGGAAAATGGCGATTTTGCTTCAGCCGATACCATTCGTGAGATGCTCTTAACCGAAGCACAGAAAATCGCAGATGATGATGTCGCGATTAATAGCACAATGGGAGCAAACGGCGCAACCCTTGTCAAAGATGGGGCAACCATTCTCCATCACTGCAACACAGGCGCACTCGCAACCGTCGATTATGGAACTGCTTTAGGGGTTGTTCGAGCAGCATTTGAGCAAGGTAAAAATATCCATGTATTACTTGATGAAACCCGTCCCCGTTTGCAAGGCTCACGTCTGAGCGCATGGGAGATGGAGCAACTGGGTGTCAGTTATGACATCATCCCCGATACTGCCGCAGGCTATTATATGCAAAAAGGCGAAGTCGATATTATCCTCGTCGGTGCAGATAGAGTCGCAGCCAATGGAGACTTTGCTAATAAAATCGGGACATATCAATTGGCGATTATGGCAAAAGAACACGGCATCCCCTTTTATACCGTCGCGCCAACCTCAACCATCGACCTTGCCCTAAAAAGTGGTGATGAAATCCCAATCGAACAACGCGACCCATCCGAAGTCACGACACCCTATGGCAATCCAATCGTGCCACCCAGCTTCAATGCACGGAATCCAGCCTTTGATGTGACACCGCATAAATACCTGAGTGGAATCGTCACAGAAAACGGGATCGCCCGCCCGCCCTTTGTCGAAACATTGGCAAAAGCTGTAGCAGGTGAGCAGGTATAAATCCATAGATTCTACAAGGATGAGATAATGTCGAAGATCAAGGGAACGTTTCGTGTCGAGGCTACCAAACGTAGCAGTATATTGGGGTTTCTAAGTAAGCCTACTATATTTCGAGTATATAGTGACGGTGTTTCAATAAACGAAAAAGGCGTAGAATTCCAATATCTTTGGTCTGAACTACGAGAATATTATCATTTAGAAATCGCGACAATAAAATCTGGTACTCGTACCATTAGCAAAGGTAAATATGAAATACGACTCGTCATGTCGGATGGTCGCGAAATTTTGTTGGACAATAAATTCGACCGCATTAAAAATATTGCGGAACACTTACGTAATGAAACAGTTCAACCATTATTGAACCGCGCAAAACTAGAATTAGAGGAGCAAGATGAAACATATTTCGGCGAATACATTGTTACCAATAATGGATTCCGACATCAAACATGGACAATAGACAAACAAATCACTTGGGACAAAATCATTGATATTCGGCAAATGGGACCAGCCTATGTCATAGTTTATAAACATCCTGAAAAACCTGATGATCAAGCAATGTTACCGTTGCCTCCCATGAACAAACTACCTAACGCAGGTGTGCTAATTAGTTTGATACAAACATTTATAACCGCACATCAACAAAAGAATCAAGAATAATCTCACTATGATTTTTCTGTGTTCTCTGAGCCTCCGTGGTTAAAAATCCATATGAAAATCGGCGTATTCTCTGATGTACACGGACACCTTGACGAACTCCACATGACGCTCAAGTTATTTGAGTCGCTTAAGGTCGATACGCTGATTTGTGCTGGGGATTTAGTCGATAAGGGGGATTATAGTAATGAAGTCGTGAACATCATGCGTGAACAAGACATCCCTTGTGTGCAAGGTAATCATGATAAAAAAGCCCAATTCGTTTGGTTAACCCATGAGGACTCTTTAACCAGCGCAACCATCGACTACCTCACAAAACTACCCGTATCACTAGATTATGTTTGGACAGGAAAAACAGTCCATGTCTGTCATGCCAATCCGTGGCTTGATGCCTCCTATTATATCTATCCTGACAGTCATGAATTTCTGTTTCAAGAAGTCGTAACAACCGTCAAAGCCGATATTGTCATCATGGGACATACCCATAATCCGATGTGCGTGACCTACGACGACGCGCTCATGATTAACCCAGGGTCGATTTATGGAAACCGTGACCGCAAACAACGAACCTGTGGTGTGTTGACATTGCCTAAAAACACCTTTCAGATTTATGATATTGAGACGGGAAAAGAACTTAGTCTGTAAATCTAGGTATCCTGATACAGAATGATGGTAAAATAATAAACAAATAAAGACATGGAGAAAACCTGATGCAAAATACACCAACTCGTACTGTCTTTGATGTCATTACAGATTTCCTTGAAACTGAGCCGTCTCCACAAGAGATCATTGATTTCTTTCTACCCGAAGATTTGCAAACTCGCCTAGATCACCTCCTCGATAAAAATGGAGAAGGTCTATTAACATACACAGAGCAGGAAGAGCTAACTGAATTCCTGAATGTGGATGAAATGTTCTCCTTGCTCAAAACCAAGATGAAACTCAAGCTCAAGAAGCAGGCAGAATGAGTATTAGCAATCTAAAAAAACACTCAGTTCGTCAGCAAGCAGGATATTGTTGTGAATACTGTCGGCTAGCAGAAGCAGGTCGTTTGGCACGATTTCATATCGACCATATCATCGCTATTAAGCATGGTGGTACGGATGACGATAACAATTTATGCTTGGCATGTCCAAAATGTAACGCACATAAGGGGGACAATGTTGCTGCGCTTGACCCCGTCACTCAGAATGCCACCAAACTCCACAATCCACGTCAACAGAGATGGGATAATCACTTTAGCATCAACCCTGATGCAACAATTACTGGGCAAACACCTGAAGGACGAACCACCATTCACGTCCTGCGTATCAATCATCCAGAACGTGTCAAACAGCGTTTAGGTGAGATGGCAGTCGGTGATTACCCTTGTCAGAAAAATTAGTCTAAAGTCTATCTATGGCAACCGTGACCGCAAACAACGAACCTGTGGTGTGTTGACTTTGCCTGAAAGCACCTTTCAGATTTATGATATTAAGACGGGGAATTTACTAATGATTTGATACAACCATCTCAACCCCATACATAGTCTGATAGTTGAATATCATACAGAATAACTACCTGTAAATCTTCTATAACAAGTCTTGGTAGTTGAGATAAATCGATAGGTATTATTCCATCATCATATGTGTATTGTAGTCGTCCAATCATTCGCGCTACCAAATTACTACTAGGTCCACCATATGTCATCATTTTAGAATATGCCCGATGGCTATATAAGTAAGAGTAAGAATCTGGTCTTATCCAAATCAAGTTTGACGACTCACCAAGATTCTGAAGTTTGTCTACTTTAAGTGCATACGTGACGCGCCAAGACTTATCATAAGATGGATCGTGATGAAATACAAGAATTCCAGTGATCAAAATATTAGACCCTACTAATGCATCAATATTCCCCTCATATGAAGAAAGTTCGACAAAATTGTCAGATATCTCTCTAATCGGAACTGATAGAGACCATTTTGATCGTACCAAATATGATCTACGCAGAAAATAACCCTCAAATTGTCCAAATGTAATAGAAAATTTATGAATATAGCCTACATCTGCATCATAGTTTGGTTCATAAATTTTGGGATTTAGATAATAGGGTTCTTCTGCCCGAACATAAGTAATATTAGACAACATCGCAGGCATTGGTGTCCAATCCAACTTTTCAATTTTCCCACGCATCGTACATTCAAAAATCAGATATTGCTTTCTTGACTTTACAAGATGGGTAAATGAATATCCAAACATAGATTTGATATTTGAGGGAGGAATAGTAACAAAAATACATCTATTATCTGGACGTATCTTCGAATAAGGGTTATTTTCTTTTAGAAAACAGAAGTGATAGTCAAATACTACAAGATTCGCCGTGACTTCAACAATTTGACCTTCATACTTATCAAGGTTATTGAGCAGGTCAGTGATTGAAATCTTTATAATCTCTTGCATTTATTTCTCCCAGAAGCTATCGAGCAAATGAGTGTAAAGATAATAGCGGTATCCATCTCTTGAATTCTCATAAAATGTATCAGCCTCCCAGAGAGCAGGATTGTACATTACATATTCGCGCAGGCGGTGCAAATCATCAGGGTTACGGATAATGTGGTCATGAAAGTTACGTTGCCAGATAGGATGTTCAGGTGGATTCGGTAATCGATGAATCTGCCGTGTAGCCGCCGCCTTGAATGTACCGATAATGGTTGATAATGAATTCGGGATGGGTTTAGAAAATTCACGGTTTGGTGTAGGGGCATGATGTATCATGCCTCTATCATCATTATATGTATCAACAATCATCAATATACCATGTACATGATTTGGCATAATCACAAACATATCTAGTTCAACATAATCACGTAACACACTCGTCTGATTCCATTGTTGATGCACAATCTCCCCCATCGGATTGAGCAACATTTCTCCGTCTTGAATCTCACCAAAAAGACGGAAACGATTGTGTGTGCAGATCGTCACAAAATACGCCCCTGACTGCGTGTAATCATAATCTTCCAAACGAAGTGATTTTCGATACCGTCGATTTTCCATATCCTATATCATCCCAACATTCCTTTATAGAGGCATGATAATACCATCTCGTTGTCATCATATTTTTGTAGGGGCATGATGCATCATGCCTCTACGATTGTTGATACTTGAAAGCAAGTTATGATTGCTCGTTAAGCGACTCTAACAGTCTTTTTGCAGGACCATATGTGCTATTACGTTCTAGTACAGTTATGAGTATCTTACGCGCAATAGAGTGTTTACCCTGTGTAACCAACATATTTGAATAGAGTATTGCTGTTTTATCACTAGTAGGTTGAAGT
>CAYGTY010000050.1:7936-33122 GCA_964352825.1 uncultured Anaerolineaceae bacterium | reverse complement strand
GTGAAATCTGTCACAAATTTGACTTTGCTTTCAATTATGGTTATGCTAACTGAAATCTGAAATTTCACAAAAATTATTTGGACTTAAATTTGATACATTTTAATACCTTTATTACCGAAAAATCTCATATGGTCACCCTATAATGGCAAAGTTACCTGTCGTTGTGGGTATGGGGACAACCAAAATTGCATCAGAACATCGTGGCTATAACGCACGTGATTTGATGGTTGAGGCTGTTTTATCATGTTTAGATGATGCTGGGTTAGATAATCTGGCAGAAGTTGAACATGGCTTGACCAGCTATGAGAGTGACCACTTCAACTTGCAGATGACCCTCGGCGCAATCCTTCATGACACCATTGGCATGATACCCAAACCGAATCTACGAATCGAAGGGGGCGGTGCCACAGGTGCGCTGGCTTTACGCACAGCATGGGCACATATCCAAAGTGGATTATGCGATTCTATCCTTGTATATGGTGTAGAGAAAAATGGGCGCGGTGTCTCCTCACAAACAGCCAACCAGTTATTTGCATTATCAGCAGATGTCGATTGGGAAATGATGGTTGGTGGCACATACACTGGCTTCTACGCCTCTATGATGCAGGCACATATGGCGAAATATGGCACAAGCGAAGAACATTTTGCTCATGTCGCCGTGCGGAATCGTCGTAATGCTCAACTCAATCCGATTGCTCAAAAAGGAATGGATATTACGATTGATGATGTCATGGCATCCCGTGCAATTGCTGAGCCCTATAAACTATTAGATTGTAGCCTCCTCAGTGATGGCGCATCCTGTATGTTGCTGGCGACAGAAGATTGGGCAAGACACCATAGCTCAACTTTCAGTGACCGTCCAAGTGTCTATTTTTCTGGGACGGGATGCGGAACAGATACCATGCGCCTCGGTGACCGTTACCCGAATATAACCAATTTCAGAGCCAAACAAGTTGCATCACAGCAAGCCTATAAAATGGCAAATATCACTGACCCTATCAATCAAATAGATGTCGCTGAACTTTACGACAGTTATAGTGGTGTTGAGATTCAAGCCGTTGAAGATTTGGGCTTTGTTGAGGCAGGGCGCGGCGGTTATGCAATTGCCGATGGGCTGTTTGACTTAGAGGGTCAGCTACCCGTCAATACCAGTGGTGGTTTATTAGGTCGTGGCGCACCTGTCGGCGCAACGGGGATTTTGCAGGCGATTGAAGTTGTCCAGCAACTTTGGGGTGAAGTTGACCCACAACGCCAAGTCCAAAATGCTCAACGCGGTTTGACCGATACCCACGCAGGCATTGCCAGTATCAGTGTTGTCAATATATTTGAACGGCAAGATTAAAAATGTCCGATAAAGTGACAAGCCAAATTGATATTCAAACCATAGAAACTGATACAAATCCTGATGTTTGGTCTGAATTTCGTCAAGTCGAACGCATCACAGTGGAATTGACGCAGACCTATAAATATAGTTTGGGCAAATATTCACGATTCTTTATTGAGTTAGAAAATAAACGCTTCCTAGCGACTCAATGCCAACGCTGCCAAAAAGTATATGCCCCACCCCGCCCACTCTGTCCTGATTGCTTAGCTGTTACAGATTGGATAGACTTGGTAGGTACAGGCACAGTCAAAACATTTTCTGTTTTACACTTTTCACCGGGGACAAATGACGATGTCCGCGCATTAGAAACACCCTATGTTCTGGCGTATGTACATTTAGATGGTGCAGATACACTGTTCCCACACCTACTAAAAATGCCCTCTAATAATGTACACATCGGTCAACGCGTGAAAGTGACCTACACAGACTCACCTGTTAATCACCCGATTCACCTCATGTATTTTGAACCCGTGGAGGTAAAATGAGCGCCCGTAAGAAAAAGCTAATTAATAAACCCGAAAATATATTAAAAGAGATGCTAGCTGGTTTCACAAGTGCCTACAGCGATATTGTAAAACTTGATGAAACAGGTTTGGTTGTCCGTGCAACACCCAAAGACGAAGGTAAAGTCGGTCTGGTCATTGGTAATGGTAGCGGACATGAACCTGCCATGATTGGTTTGGTGGGCGAAGGGTTATTTGATGTCAATGTCGCTGGTGAAATCTTCACTGCCCCAGGTCCTGAACGGATTGTTGAGGGAATTAAAGCTGCTGATAGAGGGTCTGGCGTCTTGGTTTGTGTATCCCATCATGCAGGTGATTTGATGAATGCCGAAATGGCGCTTGAGCTATGCGAGATGGAAGATATTGAAAACGTCGAGATGGTTATTTTATATGACGATATTTCCAGTGCACCCAAAGGGCAAGAACCGGAACGGCGCGGTACAGCAGGCTTATTCTTTGTCTGGAAGATGCTTGGTGCATATGCAGAACAGAGTGGCGACTTGAGTGCCTGTAAAGCAATTGCCGAAAAAATCCGAGATAATACCCGTACGCTGGCGATGGCATTAACATCTTGTGCTAGCCCTATCACAGGCGAAACCATGTTTGAGATGCCCGATGATGAAATGGAAATTGGAATGGGTGTACATGGCGAGATGGGCATGGGACGACAAAAGGTGGTCAGCGCAGACGAAACCATTGATTTGATGCTTCCACCCATATTAGAAGATTTGCCCTTCCAAGCAGGTGATGAGGTGTTGGTCGTACTCAATAACAGCGGTAGTCTAACCTTGATGGAGATGTTTGTTCTCTATAATCGTGTGGCAGTAAAACTAGCCGAGGCAGATATTAAAGTCTATAAATCTTGGATTGGTCCTTATGCCACAACCCAAGAAATGGCAGGATTTGCATTATCCCTCTGTCGGGTTGATGATGAATTAAAAGCATTATGGGATGCACCAGCCAATGGAGCATATTTAAAACAGCTATGAGTGAGATAAACGTACAACATGCGATTGGTTTTATCACTGCGGCTGCCCAGCATATTATTGCCCATCGCGATGAACTCAATAAACTCGATTCTGCATTAGGAGATGGAGACCACGGTACAGGCATTAGTACCGCCTTTGAAGAATCAGTCAAAACCATTGATGCGCTGGACAACCCGAGTTTATCTGATGTGTGGAAAGCAACAGCAAGCACAGTGATGAATCGCATGGGTGGTGCATCGGGTGCATTATTTGGGACATTCTTTTTGAAAGGTGTTGCAACCACCAAAGGCAAAGATACATTATCAAAAGCTGATATGGATGTCATGTTTCAAGCTGGCTTAGAGGGTGTGAAGAAACGTGGTAAATCCGATGTAGGTGATAAGACCATGATAGATGCGCTCAGCCCCGCTGTCGAAGCCTTTACATCGCAATCAGAATGGCAGGAGGCTTGGCAACAATCGGCTTTATCAGCGCGTGCAGGTGCAGAATCCACACAAGCGATGGTCGCAAAACATGGTCGTGCAAAATTTATCGGTGAGCGTGCAATCGGTCATCAAGATGCAGGTGCAACAACCATTGCCCTCATGTTCGAGGCAATCCAAAAATATTGGGAGGAAACACAATAATGGCAAAACATAAATTACGGGTTGGCTATATCGGCACATCTATTTCATCGTATTTTGGTGGGGAGTATAATCAACGTCCCCGAGCAATTACTGGACTCGAAAAATTAGCGGAAGAGCTTGATTTTCAGTTGATTGCTGTCCATGATGAAGTTATGACTCAAGAAGGCTCAATCCGTGCCGCACAATATTTAAAAGATAACGAAGTCGATTTCCTCTTATTACAAACCGCCGCCTGTAGTATGGGTGAACAACTTTTACCATTGGTCAAAGTCGCACCAGCGATGGGCATTTGGGCAACTCCCGACCCTGAACAAGAAGGCGAAATCAAGATTCACTCTGTTGTCTCCATGAGTCACTTTGCGTCTATTATTAAGCGTTACCTCAAACATGAAAATATCCCATTTAAGTGGTTTTATGGTCATGTCGAAACCGAAGAATTTCAAGAACGTTTTAAAGTGACAGTGAAAGCATTGACGGCTGTCAAAAATATGGAACGCTCACGGATTGGCTGGATTGGGAATTTATCCCCCGGTTTCAATGATATGATTTTTGATGAACGCTTACTCCGTAGCCGTCTGGGGATTTCTGTATTACCCCATGAATTAGCAGAGCTTGTCCAACGTGCCAAAGGCTATGACCCCGAACCTGTCAGTGCAACAGTGAATGAGATTAAGTCAGTTGCGCGTGAAATCACAGTCACAGAAAATAGCGCATTTGACCGTGTTACACGTGTTTATTTGGCGATGCGTGATATGGCAAAAGAGTATGATTATGATGCGCTGGCGGTACAGTGTTGGCCTAATTTTCAGTCGTACTTTAAGGTTGCGCCCTGTATGGCATATAGCTGGCTGGGAAGTGAAGATGGGATTGCGGTTTCCTGCGAAGGTGATGTCCTCGGTGCGGCGAGTATGCACTTACTCAATGTCTTAACAGGCAAAAAAGGCTCATCGACCCTGCTTGATATGACTGCCCTCGACCCTGAAACCAATGCAATGCTGATGTGGCATTGTGGTGTTTCCCCACGTCACTTTGCAAATGAAGACGGTATTAAGTGGGTAGACCATGTTACACTAGGGCGTAAAGGCGATGACGGTCCTTATGGTGTGGCAGGTGACCAAGTCTTTGCTGCTCAAGAAACCACCGTCAGCTATATTGGTGATGATGGCAGTAGCTTATTAGTGGTTCATGCCGACATTATCGAACATAAGAAAAAAGGATTTGATGGGACACGCGGTTGGTTCTCACACTTTGAACTCAACAAGAAACCTGTCGATTTGATGGATTTAATTAATACACTCACCGTACGTGGTCACGAACATCACTTTGCTGTTGGTCAAGGCGATGTCACTGATGAACTTATGGAATTTGCTGCGTGGAAAGGGATGCGATTGATTGAACACATCCCGAAAGCCAACTACCTTCAACTTGAAGGCGTAAATACTTAGGAATAAAACCCTCATATGGTTGAGGGATATTCAAAATATTGTTTATAGAATGATATAAAGGAAACGATATGTTTAAAAAACTTTCACTTGTTATGCTTGTTTTGTTAGTCGCACTCCCACTTTTGGGTACTGTGGTTGCCCAAGATGATATGATGGAAATGGATCCTCCTCCGGGATTTGAAAGCTGGGACGATGTTGTAGCTGCCGCCGATGGCGCAACCGTTAATTGGTATATGTGGGGTGGCTCGGATGCCATCAACGAATTTGTAGATACAACCTATGGTATTCCTTTGATGGAAGAATATAACATCACATTAAACCGCGTTCCATTAGCAGATACAGTTGATGCTGTTAACCAAGTTCTAAGTGAAGCTGAAGCGGGTGTTGAAGGTGATGATGGCTCTGTTGACCTTATCTGGATTAATGGTGAAAACTTCTTCACACTCAAACAAGCTGACCTTCTCTATGGTCCTTGGGCAGAAAGTATTCCAAACAGCGCACTCGTTGACTGGGAAAACCCAGCATTGAATCTTGACTTTGGTCGCCCTGTAGAAGGTTACGAAAGCCCTTGGTCAGGCGCACAATTCCACTATATCTATGACTCCGCTCGCATGAGTGAAGAAGATTTGCCACGTAGCTATGCTGAATTGACTGAATGGATTGCAGCTAATCCAGGGCGTTTCACCTATATCGCTCCAGGTCCAGGTGCATTCCAAGGAACACGTTTTGTCAAACAAGTTCTCTTTGAAGTCAGTGGTGGACAAGAACAATGGGTCGGCGACTTTGACCAAGAACTCTATGATGAATATGCACCAGCACTTTGGGAAATGCTCAATGGCTGGGAAGAAAACCTCTGGCGTGGCGGTGAAACATACCCAGCCAACGTTAATGAATTGCATGAACTTTTCGCCAATGGTGAAGTTGACTTTACCGTTACACAAGCTGTTGCAGGTGCTGGTCCAGCTATCGAAGCAGGTCAAATCCCACCAACAAGCCGTGCCTTTGCATTTGATGAAAACATGATTGGTGATTTCAACTATGTTGGTATTCCATTCAATGCACCAAACAAAGCAGCCGCAATGATTTTAGCGAACTTGATTCTTCGCCCAGACCGTCAAGCACAACAAGTCGTTCCAGAAAATGGATTCGGTTTGAACTTTGCAATTGACGTTAGCCGTGTTGAAGATGAAGCTGACCTCGACGCATTGGCAGCTGGTCTTGCAAGTCTTGGTGATGCTGCTGCTGATCCAGCTAGCCTTGCTGCATCATTGGTATCCGACATCGCTGCAGAATATCAAGCACTCATTGAAACCGATTGGGAAGCTAACGTTCTGTTAGATTAATCAATATATGGGGCATTGAATAAAAATATGATATGCCTCATCTATCAATAATAAATAAGGTAGGCAGTTAAATATCTGTCTACCTTATGACTAAATAAAGTGACCTTCGGTAAATAATTGGATTTGTTCGGCGGTTGGAATAGATTCCGACCCTACGAAACTATTGTGATTCGTAGGGCTGAGACCTGTCTCAGCCGAAAACGCCCTTCTAAAAACTTATCGAATCTTACTTGTAAAGTCTCGAAAATAATTGAACAAAAAACGGCGGATGCACAACCCTACAAAAACGTATGGAAACCATGTAGGGACAATGCCTGTGTTGTCCGAAAATCAAGATATATATAAAAACTTATTTCTAACGACTTATCGAATTTTACAATTAATCACTCTATTCTTTTAAAAGTATTAAGGACACTCTATGCAATGGGAACGCTGGCGGATTCCCGTCATGCTCGCGCCGACAATGTTCGTTATTTTATTTTTATTTGTAGGTGGCTTGCTTTACGGATTATTGCAGAGTTTGGGCTGGAATCCACGAATTGGTAACTTCGATTTATCATTGGATGCCTATATTAGTATTATGGCATCGGAACGATATGCTGAACAATTTTGGTCGGGCTTGTTACTAACACTTTGGGTTAGCTTTGCGAGTACCTTCTTTTCGGCAGTGTTTGCGATTTTTGGCGCATTGATGATTCGTAAAACACGCTATGGCAAACGCTTCTCAACATTTTTATTCCAACTCAATTTACCGATTCCACATGTTGTTGCAGCTATCGGGATTCTATTTTTGTTTTCCCAAAGTGGCTTATTATCACGGATTGGGTCAGAAGTTGGTTTAATCGGCTCACCTTCGGAGTTCCCTATTTTAGTCCGTGACCGCTTCGGCGCAGGGATTATCCTTGCCTATATTTGGAAGGAAGTTCCCTTTGTAGGGATTATCGTTCTCGCGATTTTACAGTCGCTTGGCGAAGATTATGAAGACATTGCTGCTTCACTCGGTGCGAACCGTTGGCAACGCTTCCGTTATGTTGTCTTGCCCCTCATCATGCCCGGTTTACTATCTGCCTCGATTATCGTGTTCACCTTTACCTTTGGTTCATATGAAGTGCCTGCAATTTTGGGGGTACGCTCAGTGCGGATGTTGCCTGTGATGTCGCTGGATTTCTTCCGTAATCCTGATTTGAACGCACGAGCGGAGGGTATGGCGATGAGTATGGTGATTGCAGGCATTGCTTTGGTGATGGTACTGATTTATATGCGTGTTAGCCGTCGCTCAGTCCGAGGAGATTAACCATGACGCAAACTGAGGCAAAACCTATTATAGACCGCCGTCAACAAATGGCTTCTATTTTTCGCTACTCAGCCCTTATTTTATTACTGGCTGGCTTGGTCTTACCCTTCTTCGCCTTCATCATTAACTCAATGGCATATCGCTGGTTTTATCCACAGTTAATCCCGAATGAGTGGAGTTTGGATGCGTGGAATAGTGTCCTCAATGATGACTTATTTGAAGCCCTCTATAACAGCATTGCCATTGCAGTCAGTGTTACAGTGGTTTCTATTATTATTGGTATTCCAGCCTCGCGTGCAATGGGGCTTTATAACTTTAAAGGCAAGCGGATTGTCGAATTTTTGATTCTCGCACCGACGATTGTCCCTGGGATTGCAGTCGCGATGGGTTTGAATATCAACTTTTTGCGCTGGGGATTGGCAGGTGAATCATTCGGTGTGGGGCTAGTGCATCTTGTGCCAGTTATGCCCTATGTGGTGCTGACACTTTCAGGGGTCTTTGCTAATTATAATCCTGAGTTTGAACAACAAGCGCGGACACTCGGTGCAGGACCGATTCGCACGTTTTGGTATGTAACCTTCCCCGCAATTTTCCCTGGGTTGGTTGTTGCCAGCTTATTTGCCTTCTTGGTTTCATGGAGTCAGTATATTTTGACTTTCTTGATTGGTCAGGGTCGGGTGATTACGATGCCTGTCTTGCTATTTACGACTATCCCGGGGGGGAAGAACCCGAATATTGCGGCGATGTCACTTGTATTTATTGCACCTGCCGTTCTTATTTTAATGCTCACATCTCGTTATTTATCAGGTGAATCCAATACTGTTGGAGGCTTTGGACAGGTATGACACATGTAATTCTCGATAAAATTCAAAAAATATATCCAGGGACAACCGAACCAGCCGTTGACGATTTTTCGCTTGATATTCCGACGGGTAAATTAGTTGCTTTCTTAGGACCGTCGGGTTGTGGTAAAACTACTACACTTAAGATGATTGCTGGACTGATTAACCCCACGGCAGGCAAAATCAGCTTTGATGGTGAGGACATTGTGCCGATCCCATCAGAAAAACGTGGCGCGGTGATGGTCTTCCAAAATTATCTACTTTTCCCTTATATGTCAGTGGGTGATAATGTTGGCTTTGGGCTAAAAATGCGCGGTGTCGATAAAAAGATTATCAAGCAAAAAGTCCAACAAATGCTCGAACTGGTCAAATTACCAGACATTGCCAAACGTCGCCCTGCTCAACTATCGGGTGGGCAACAACAACGTGTCGCATTAGCTCGTGCATTAATCACCGAACCGCGTGTATTGCTATTAGATGAACCTCTCAGTAACCTTGATGCCCATTTGCGTGATGAAATGCGTGATTTGATTCTGACGATTCAGCGTGAATTAAAGGTAACAACCGTATTTGTCACCCATGACCAAGAAGAAGCTGTTTTACTCGCAGACCAAGTTGCACTTATCTTTGATGGCGTTTTGCAACAATATGTCTCCCCTGCCGAGTTCTATCAACGTCCTATATCAGAACGGGCGGCACGATTCTTTGGCGGTGTCAATTTTATCCCAGCCAAGCGAAACAATGGTACGGTTCAAACCAGTGTAGGCGATTTTAATTTCGATGCAGCACAAAGTGAGACTGCTCCTACAGGGTCAACTGTACTGACGATTCGCCCTGAACAAATTCGACTCAATGATGGTAGTTCCAATAATGTGGTCAAAGGGCGTGTGCGCGAACGGATTTATGTCGGCACATACACACGTTATAAAATTGTAATCGGCGACCACGAGATAGAAGCCATTCGCAGTGCCGATTTACCGGGATCAATTAATGTTGATGACGAAATTGATGTTCACTTCCCATCAGATAGGATTTGGGTTGTCCCTGAAAGTTAGCCAAACCTCAGCATTGCCTCTAGATAGCACACAAAAACAAATGGTAGGAACAATTTGGATAACCTACTGTTTGTTTTACTTGGGGCGTGTTAATTTTAGTGTGGTATTGCCTACCCTTGCGATTGCTCTTAGTGTGACACGTGCGGAAATTGGTACCTTAGGGACGGTTTTCTTCTGGGTCTATGGCATAGGGCATTTTATCAACGGTGAACTCGGTAGCCATGTCAGCCCCTTTAAGATGGTCAGCATTGGATTATTGACGATTGCCCTTGTTAATATTGCCTTTTCATTCCAAACATCACTCATTATGATGATGATTTTGTGGGGCATCAATGGTCTAGCACAATCGGCAGGTTGGGCACCGATGTTTCGTATTCTGTCAGAACGCCTCGATAAATCACAAATCAAACGTGTCTCAACCGTCATGCCCTTCAGCTATGTCATGGGAACTGCGATTACATGGACATTTATCGGTATTATCGCAGTGGATGGGAATTGGCAAATCGCTTTCTGGTTACCGGGGATATTGACTTTGGGTGTTCTTGCATTCTGGAGAGTGTCGCATATTGATGTCCCCAAAACGCAATCAGCAGGCTTTCGCTTATCTGATATTACCGCAGAAATACGCACCATCTGGTTTGCTTTAGTATCAGCGGCTCTGGCTGGTTTTGTCTTTAACGGCACAATCATCTGGTTGCCAACTTACATCCTAGATACGGGGCTAGTTGCCGAGAATCTAGTCGGCTTTGTTGCGGCAATCTTACAGGTATTTGCGATTATTGGATTGATACTCGCGCGATATTGGGTGATGCGAACCAATCAAGTATTTGTGACGACAGTCGGATTATTAATCATAACAGCCTTTGCCCTTTTTATACTGGTCTTTACATCGGGTATGTCTGCCCTCTTGATTATCACTGTGGCACTGATTGCTCTCAATGGCGCATTTGGCTTAATTGTGAGTTCTATCCCTCTGATTTTATCGCCTGCTGGACGCGCCTCGTCAATCACAGGCACAATCAATATGATGTCGAATTTCTTTGGGGGGATGGCAGGTTTTACGATTGGTGGACTCGTTGAATTTAGTGGATGGCAATCTGTCTTTGGTCTATGGGCATTTATTTTACTACTCGCCTCACTCCTCATTTGGCTCAAACGTGACGAAGAAACAACAAAATAAAGGAACGAATTATGACAAATACTGCACCTTTAGCAGGTTTGAAGGTCATCGACCAAACACAAGCACTCGCAGGACCCTATTGTGGCATGATGTTGGGTGATTTAGGGGCGGATGTGATTAAGATAGAACGCCCTATTGTTGGCGACCAATCCCGACAATGGGCACCTCCTTATATCGGTGACCAGAGTTGCTATTATCTGGCGGTCAATCGCAATAAACGGGGTATCGCCTTGAATATTCGCGCAGAAGAAGGTCGCGATATTATTTATAAACTGGTCAAAGATGCTGACATATTTATGACCAACCTCGCGACAACGGCTTCACTCATTAAATATGGCATTGACTATGATACCTTGCGCGAGATGAACCCACGTCTGATTTATGCCTCGATTAGTGGCTATGGACGGACAGGACCACGCGCAGGGCAACCGGGGTATGACCTCGTTTCTCAAGCGGAATCAGGCACAATGGCGATAACAGGTGAAGTCGATGGCGCACCCATGCGTTTCCCCACACCGATAGCCGATATGACCTGTGGTTTGTTTACTTTGATCGGGATTCTAGCGGCACTCAATGCCCGTCACACGACAGGACAAGGACAATTCATTGATAGCTCTCTACAAGAGGGTCAAATCACATGGTTAGAGAATTATGCAGGTGAATATTTTGCTGATGGACAAGACCCACCCCGCCGTGCTAACCGCCATCCACAGGTTGTCCCTTATGAAGCGGTTCAAGGCAGTGATGGCGATTGGTTTATTTTGGGTGTTGGCTCGGATAATATCTGGCAATCGTTCTGCCAACATGTCGGACGGGATGCACTGGCACAAGATGAGCGCTTTGATACCAATGCTAAGCGAATCGCAAATTATCAAGAACTGATACCGATTGTCCGTGAGATTATTTCTCATAAAACATCTGATATTTGGTTAGCTGAATTGCGGGATGTTGGTGTTCCTTGTGGACGTATCAACACAGTCAAAGAAGCCCTCAATGACCCCCATATTATTGAACGCGGTATGATTATCGAACTGGATCACCCAGCATTAGGATTAGTCAAGTCACTCGCCACCCCTGTTCATTTATCCGATACACCATTGGTTTATCATCGCCACCCGCCAACATTAGGTGAACACACTGACGAAGTCGTTCATGAATTAGGGTATTCTCAAGAACAAATCCAACAGATGCACAAACAAGGAGTTATCGCATGAGCCATTTAGACCGTTTCCCGAAGTTAACAGAACAAGAATATAAACGCATTTTAAGATTGCCGATTGGACGTGTCCGCTGTGTGATTGATACTGATACACGTAATGAAATAGATGACCAATTCGCGTTGGCATGGGCATTACTCTCACAAGAAGAATTAGATATTGAAGCCATCTATGCCGCGCCCTATTCCTTCCGTAATCGCTTAAATGAACTGCGTCAAGCACAAGCGATTCGTACCAAAGATTCTACTGCTCAAGGTGAAGAACTTGCCCTGCTCCAACGATACATAGGACAACTCGATAGATTAAAGGCGAAGGGTGTTGATATTCACGATGATAGCCAAATCGACCCACAAGAAGTGACGATGGTGACAGCAGGCGTGGGGATGGAAAAGAGTTATGATGAAATTTTACTCGTCTGTGAAAAAATGGGTATCGACTTTGCCGATAAAGTATATCGTGGCTCTGACCGTTATCTCGAATCCTATGACACCCCTGTACACAGTGAAGCCGTTGACCATTTGATACAAGCGGCTAAAACAGCATCTCCTGATAACCCCTTATATGTGGTTGCAATCGGCGCACCCACCAACATTGCCTCTGCCCTATTACTCGCACCCGAGATTATCCGTAATATCGTCGTGACATGGACAGCAGGTTACCCGACAACGATTACAGATACCTTCCAAGAATCCTTCAATATGGAACAAGATATGCTCTCATCCCAACTCTTGTTTGATAGTGGTGTGCCTATGGTCTATCTCCCAGGGTTTCATGTGGGTGTGCAGTTAAGTATATCCTTGCCCGAGATGGAAGCATGGGTCAAAGGTCAGGGTGAAATTGGTGATTATCTCTATTGGTTATTTATGAATAATCCGCACTACCCCTTCCAAGGGCTTGATGATTATTTTGGTCGCACATGGGTTATCTGGGATTTGATTAACTTTGCATGGCTCATTAATCCAACAGGCTGGGTGCCGTCATTTATGACAACTGCTCCCTATTTATCAGATGATCGAGAATGGGTACGAACAGGTGAACCCCGTCATCCTATGCGCGAAGCACTCGATATTAACCGTGATGCGATTTATCGTGACTTCTTCAAAAAATTAGCTGATGCTGCATCATCGTAAAGGAGTCGTGATGTTAAATATCCCCGAAAATTATATCGACCTACATCCGACTGTCCGTGATTTACTGTCCTCAGAATGCAAGCTCTACATCGGTGGGCAATTTGTCTCTGCACAAAGTGGAAAAACCTTTACGACAATAGACCCCTCTACCGAAAAAGTTATTGCTCATGTATCAGAAGCCGATGCACCTGATATTGACCGCGCAGTAAAATCGGCACGTCAAGCCTTTGAAGGTGATTGGCGACACAAAATTACCCCTGCTGAACGTAGTAAACTCATTTGGCGCTTGGCTGATTTAATCGATGAACGGGCAGAAATCCTCGCACAACTCGATGCACTCGATACAGGTAAACCCTATCAAACGGCATTGACTGTCGATGTGCCGCTATCAGCAGAACACTTTCGCTACTATGCAGGCTTTCCTACAAAAATCGAAGGTGCGACAATCCCTGTCAGTGCGGGAGGAATGTTTAACTATACCTTACGTGAGCCTCTGGGTGTCTGTGGACTCATCGTTCCGTGGAATTATCCCTTATTGATGGCAAGCTGGAAAATTGCTCCAGCACTAGCGGCAGGGAATTGTATTATCCTCAAGCCAGCCGAACAAACGCCACTAAGCGCGCTTTATCTTGCACAACTCTTTGAAGAAGCTGGTTTTCCTGCTGGTGTATTCAACGTTGTGAATGGTTTTGGACGTGTTGCAGGTGCGGCATTGGTTGAACATGCTGGCGTGAACAAAATCGGCTTTACTGGCAGTGTCGCTACAGCTCAAACGATTATACGCAGTTCAGCCGATACCCTCAAACGTGTGTCACTAGAACTCGGTGGCAAAAGCCCCAATATCGTCTTTGCTGATGCAGATTTATCGAATGCGAGTGTGGGCGCGACATGGGCGATTTTTGGTAATAATGGTCAATCTTGTACCGCAGGCTCACGGTTGTATATTCAGCGTAATGTCTTTGATAAAGTTGTTCAGGGCATGGTTGATGAAGTGTCGAATATCAAAGTCGGTCCTGGCATGAATCCTCAGCCTTATAACCTCGGTCCCGTGATTAGCGAAGTTCAAATGCAAAAGGTGCTGGGTTATGTCGATGAAGGTTTTGCGGGTGGTGGTGAAGCTGTTACAGGTGGCAAGCGCATGAGTGATACAGGTTATTTTATTGAACCAACGATTCTTGTGAATACAACGGATGATATGCGGATTAATCGTGAAGAGATTTTCGGACCAGTTGTCTGTGCGATGCCTTTTGATGATGTGGACGATATTCTCAAACGTGCTAATGATACCGATTATGGTCTAGCGGCTGGTCTATGGACAAGCAACCTCAGCACAGCCCATAAGTTTGCCTCAGCACTACAAGCTGGCACAATTTGGGTGAATACATGGGGTAATACAGACCCAGCCTCGCCATTTGGTGGTTACAAACAAAGCGGTCATGGGCGTGAGATGGGTAAAGAAGCGATTGACCTCTATACAGAAGTTAAGAGTGTTTGGATAAAGCTCGATGACTAAACCCCTATCTATTGGTAAATATCGCGCATTACAACAAGCCAGCAATGCAAAATCTGTCTTTACGATCTTAGCAATTGACCATCAAGATTCCTTACGTCGCGCCCTCAATCCCAAATCTCCATCCAGTGTCAGTGATGATGAGATGGTGAATTTCAAGCGTCGAGTGGTCTCTAGTTTATGGAATGAGGCGATTAGTGGTGTATTGCTTGACCCTGTTTACGGTCTAATTCAATTGGTTGAACAAGGCTTGCCAGCATCTGTTGGCTTATTAGCCGAACTCGAAAAAGCTGATTACAATATGAATCCCCTGCCCCTTGCCGTTGATATTCGTCCCAATTGGAGTGTCTCAAAAATTAAGCGCATGGGTGCAAATGGTGTGAAACTATTTTATTATTATGACCCTGAGAACGCTGAACTATGCCAACAACAAGATGCAACGCTTCAACAAGTGATTGCAGACTGCGAACAATACGACATCCCACTCTATGCTGAACCGATTATCTCGAATGTGACAACCGAAAATCGACAAACCAAGGTCATCCAATCTGCAAAACGCACAGATGAAATCGGTGCAGACATTCTCAAGCTCGAATTCCCTGTTGATGTACATACACAAACCGATAGACAAGTCTGGAAAACGGTATGTGAGGAGCTAACACAGGCTGTCGATGCCCCGTGGGTCTTGCTGAGTGCAGGTGTGAGCTTTGAGCTATTTTGTGAGCAAGTCGAAATTGCTTGTCAAGCTGGGGCAAGTGGCTTTATGGTGGGGCGCGCGGTTTGGGGTGATGCTTGCAGTATCAAAGATGAGGCTCAACTTGATGATTGGCTCAAAACAATTGGACGTGATAGAATCCGCCGTTTGATTGAGATTACCGACAATAACGCCAGCCCGTGGACATCCCATTATCATCTGAATCATGTATCGACTGATTGGTATGTAGATTATCCTGATTTTTCTGGATAAGGAAAGTTAAGTAAAAATGCAGACTGCGACGATTACACTCAATCCAGAACATATTATTGGCGAAGTCCATGACCATCTCTATGGCGCGAACCTTGAACATATTGGGCAAGGTATTTATGGTGGTGTATGGGCAGAAATGTTGCGTGACCGTAAATTTGCTGGCAATGACCATATGTATACCGATGCCAGCGAAGGCTTACACAATATTCATCCGAGTATTGGCGTGGTTGTACCGTGGGAAGCCAAAAATCCACATTATGAAAACGTTGTATACACCCATGATAACACCACATTCTATACAGGTCGCCAGTCACAGCGCATCACCATTCGCCATGAAGACGGAAAATCATACGGTATCAAACAAGCTGGACTCTATTTGCAAGCTGAACATACTTATAATATTCGCATTGTCCTCAAGGGTGAAGGTCAATCTGTTGTCCTACAACTCGGTGATGAATCATGGGTATTAGAGGATATTGCCGATGAGTGGCAGACCTATCACTATACTGTGAAACCTGAATCAGATTTTCCCAATGGTGAATTTAGCATCAGTATTTCTAAAGGCTCGTTATGGATTGGCTGTGCCTCAGTCATGCCTGCGGATAACATTAAGGGCTTACGGGCAGATGTCATTAAAGCTCTAAAAGATTGGTCTCCGACGCATCTACGGTGGCCCGGTGGTAACTTTGTCTCAGCTTATCATTGGCAAGATGGTGTTGGCGATAGTGATACACGCCCTGCTTATCTTGACCCTGCATGGTGGCATTGGGAATCGAACGATATGGGGACGGATGAATTTATTGAATTATGCTGTTTAGTCGGTGCTGAACCTGTGCTGACTATCAATATGGGAAATGGCACAATCGAAGAAGCGCGAGCATGGGTTGAATATTGTAATGGCGATACCTCAACACATTATGGAGCGATGCGAGCAGAAAATGGCTATGCTGAACCCCATCGGGTGAATATCTGGTTTGTTGGCAACGAACAATTTGGCAACTGGCAAGTCGGTCACGTCGATGCCGAAACCTATGCGTACGCTTACCTCAAATTTGCCGAAGCTATCCGGACAGTGGATGATCATTTAACGCTCATCGGTGTTGGTGTACCCAGTAATTTATATGGATATTGGAATGAACAAGTCCTCAAAATTGCAGGTCATGCAATGGATGAATTTAGCGTACATTATTATTCAATTCGCACCGAAAAATGGGAGACACCCCCCTCACCCGAACACCTCTATCTGCCGAAAATCGCCGCATCTTATGAAGTCGCACAGATGTTAGATGATACACTGGCGATTATGGATACCTATTCACCGAAGAAACTCCCGATAGCATTTGATGAGTGGAACACCTTCTATGGTGCAAAGTCTCCAGATTATATTGAAGATTATGATTTAGCGGATGCTGTCTATACAGGTGCACTGATGAACGCCTGCATTCAACGGGCAGACCGCATCAAATTTAGTGCAATCTATAATCTAATTAATGTCATGGGGTGTTACCTCGCGTCCCCTTTATACGAATGGAAATCGGTCAACTTAGGGCGCGGTGGCGCATGGATTCCCGTTGGGGTCGGTGAAAATCCTGCCAAACCTGCTGTCGTCAAAATGCCAGCCACACTGGTGCTCGAACTCATGACCCAATATCGCGGTCAACATGCGATTGGATGCCAAGTCGATTGTGATACTTTTGCGAGTCCATCGGCTGGGAATTTACCTGCTTTTGATGCTGTCCCAACGGTTGATGCCTCAGCGACAATCAATCAGGAGACAGGACAAATCTTCTTATCGGTTGTGAATCGCAGTGTCGAATCAGCTGTTGCGATTGACCTCGCCAACAACGACGGCTTGCATATGACATCCGTTCATAGTGTGGCTGGAGATAGTCCAACTATCACCAACACCTTTGATAATCCAGATGCGGTGACGATTACTGTAGACGATAATCCCTCTGGTGCGCTCACGATTCCACCGCATAGCTATGTGATGGTCATTCTTGATAGGTCAAATTAGAGATAAAAAAGAATCTTAGTCAACTTGAGGTCTTAGTCACGATTGTGGATACAGACAGTTTGACCGAAGCAGGTGAATCGCTTGGTAGCACTAAATTTTAAATTTCTTTTGTGTTCTTCTCGGCGTTCTCTGTGGTGGGGAATCTTTACAGGTATTGCTATAAAGACATAGGTAGCTGAATAGATGCTGATTCAAACGAACATAGGGTCAAGTAGATTCGCTTGACCCTATGAAAATAGAAGTATTATTTATCACGTCCGAGTGCAAAGCCACTCATAAATTGCTTCTGTAACAAAACAAAGACAAACAATGGCGGTATACTGGCTATTACCGCACCCAGCATCATCGGACCAAAACTATCTCCTGTTTCAATACCACTTTGGAGTGTCCGCAGCCCGACTTGCACCACTTGATACTGTCTGTCTTGAACAATCATCAAGGGCCAAATGTATTGATTCCATGCAAACAAGAATTGAATCACAAATAACGCGCCAATTGCATTCCAGCTAATCGGAATCAGAATTTTATAGAGAAATTGCAAGGGGCTTGCTCCATCCATCTGTGCCGCTTCAGATAGTTCGGCTGGGATATTGGAAAAGTGCTGACGGAATAAGAATGTTCCCGTCGCGCTCGCCATAAAGGGAATAATTAAACCCTGATACGAGTCACCCCAACCCAAACCTGACACCACCCGAAATAGAGCAATCGCCATAATTTCCGTCGGCATCATCAAGGTAATTAAGATTAACCCAAATACCAACCACTTTCCCGGAAAACGGAAATAGACCAACGCGAGACCCGCTAACAGAGAGAAAATAGCTTTTGCAATTGTGGTAAAAATTGACACAATCGTGCTACTCATCATAAACTGCCCTAACCCACGTTGATTCCATACCACATCCCAATTTCGCCCGAGTTCATCACCGGGGGTAAATTGATAACGGAAAACCTCGGCATTCCCTTGGGTGGAGACAATCACAGCATAGAGCATCGGAACAAAGGTGACGAATATGGCTACCCATAAAATAACATGAGCGTACCAACGGTTAGGTAAGCGTCCAAAAATCTTCTGATAAAACGTTATGTTGTCACCACGTTGATGTTGTTCAATAGCCCTTTGTATATTTTGATTCATCATCTACGCTCCATAAGTTACGCGGTTACGGCTGGTACGGAATTGCACAATGGTAATGGCGATAACAAAAACAAACAAAATCATCGATTGTGCCGCACCCTTACCGAGGTCTTTATTGACAATACCCACTTCATAAACACTGTACATCATAGTAGTAGTCGAATTTAGTGGACCACCACGCGTCAAAAAGTCAATCAAGCCAAATGTGTTAAAGAAGGCATAGGTCGTATTGGTGACGACAAGGAAGAATGTAATTGGGGAAACAAGTGGGAATGTAATCCGCCAGAATACCTGTAATGGATTTGCCCCATCAATCGAAGCCGCTTCCTGCAAGTCTTTGGGAACATTTTGTAAGCCCGCAATATAGAACAAAATATTGTAGCCCATCACATTCCATATCGCTGTAATAATCACCGTTATCGGCGCGATATTGGGGTCTAATAGCCACGGAACAGTGAAGCCAAATAACTCATCCAGCACATGGTTTACAACACCCGACCCAGGGTTAAGCAATAGCTGGAAGATTGTCCCTGCAATCACTGGCGAAAGCGCATACGGCCATACCAACATAATGCGATAGAAGCGTGCGCCTTTAATAGGTTGATATGCCATTGTTGCAATTAATAAGGATAGTGCCAAACCAACAATCACAATCGACAAGGTGATGAGTATGCTAATAATAACCGCTTGATGATATTCGGGATTATCAAACATCCGCACAAAGTTATTCAAACACTCAAAGCGTGTCTTATCAGTCCCTAAGCGAGCTAACAATGTCGATAAACGAAAGGTCTCCATCACTGGATAATAAATAAATAATACAAGTACCGTCATTGTTGGGGCAAGTAAGATGATAGGAATCCACTTATTATTGAATGCCCCTTGTTGAGTATCCGATTCTATCAAGACTTGCTTAAAAATAAATCGTGTTAATATAAAATTTGTGATATTGATGGCAATAAAAATCCCCACCAAAATCAGAACAATCCCCAAACCAAATGATAAATCGGCATTGAAATGTTTAAATTCTGGGTCAAATGTACAAAATTGTAGCGGTACAGAAAAAAAAGACGCCCCCGCAACCCCAGACACTGCTCCTGTAAGGATAACAAGAAGTTGGGAATTGAACCCACGATTATGACTTTTTATCTGGGAATTTTTTGATGTGTATAACAATATCATCACTATTGCACCAAGGACGGCTGATGCAATAAGGACAATCAATGGAGGAATAGCTACCATCATGAAGTCTCCTATTTAACCGAAAACAGGGGTAAGAAAGTCTCACCCCTGTTGTTTGTTACAGCATTATTGAACGATTATTCTGTGTAAAGGAAATTATATTCTTCCAACGAGATATTTGCTGCAGCTTCTGCGGTTGCAAGAATTTCTGCAATATCGCCACCTTCAAGCATAGCATCTTCGATTGCTTGTGTAACTAAGTTACGGGTTTCTACGAATGTACCGAAGATTGCACCCTGTGTTGCTGGGGTTACTGTACTACCGTTGATTTGATTGCTAGCAACAATGAAGTTTGGATTTTCTTCATACCAACCTTGTTCATTGAGCAAGTCAATGGAGGTGTAACGGATAGGGATGTAGCCACTGATTTGATGCCATGATGCACTATTTTCTGTGTTGGAGAAGAAGAGTAAGAATGCAGTTGCAGCTTCTTCAACTTCTGCTGATAAACCATCGGATACCCACATCGTTGCGCCACCGATTAAGTTACCTGTCCAACCATATTCGTCATCATAAACCATTGTGCTGGTGAGGACTTCCACACCATTTTCAGCTGCAGCGGATGTGATGCTACCTGCTGATGCGCTGGAGGTCATAATCATAGGAAGTTCGAGTGCGTTGAAAGATTGAACAACACCTGACCAGTCACGTTGGATACCGCTGTAGTAGAAGTAGCCGGCATTGTACATATCTTGGTGCATTTGAACGATGTTAACTGCTTCATCTGTGGTCAAGTAAATTTCTGTCGCACGATCTTCACGACCATTACCATTGTTTGCTAACAATTGATCTTGTTGTGCCAACCATTGTTCAAAGAACCAACCGTGGTTTGGCCAAGAAATACAACCGAGCAAGTCACCAGCAGCAACTTTATCTTCAAAGTTGGCGCAGACCGATTCGAGCTCTTGCCATGTGGTTGGGATATCATCAGCAGTCAAGCCAACTTCTTCCATCATGTTCATGTTGACATAAAGGATTGGGGTTGAACTATTCCACGCAACCGAAGCCCATTCGCCATCAACAGTGTAGTATGCGGATACAGGTTCTACGATGTCTTCGAAAGCAACTGCTTGACCCATAACTTCTTCGCGCCCAGCGATGATTTCGCTAACAGGTTTGAACCAACCCGTGTCTTTTGCGAATTGTGTACCAACTTCGAACAATTGGATAATCGCAGGTTGTGTACCCTGTTCTTGTGCAAGCGTATAAGCTTCGAGCAATGGTTCATAATCGGTGAATTCTTGAACAACAATTTCAAATTCTGGGTACATTTCGTTGAATTCTGCTGCACGGTCTTTTGCCCAATCTAAACGATGGTCAGTAAACGCGATCCAGACTTCAATTTGTTCTGCATCTTGTGCCATTGCTGGTACAACAGATGCAACCACCATAAGTAGCATAACAAAAATTAGTAGTAACTTTTTGTGCATTTCCTAGCTCCTTGAAAAGTAATTAATTTATAGCAGCTGCAATCATAATTGCATTGTGTTAATTGGATAGATAAATTTTATTAAATTTAACACTTTCAATTTCACTGCTTCTTAACATTCTATACAATAAACCATAAACTGCCAACGCAATATTAAATCTTTGGGCATATTAAACAATGCTTGATTTTTCAGTTTATTGACAAGTTAGAGGATCAACTTCTAAACAGATTATCCTCAACAATTAATTGTGATCAAGGTCTATGTTTTTTTGCTGATAATTTATATATACCTTGGATTGCTCCAGCTAGCTTTCAATCAAGCATCAATAACAAAGATATGATCAACATCGGAGTTAGAGTCTTCCATATCCGTGCGTTGACCATTTATCCAGAATGCCGCTTGTCCAGTTAATCCATGTGATCCTGCCAGATAAACAACGCCATCTTTGACAAACATATCTACGATGAGAGCAGTATCTTCTTGTAAGTCGAACCGCTCACCATCGACCCAGTATGCGGAGATACTTTGCGGGCCATAAAATCCAGCTAAATAAATGATGCCATCTTCAACAAAGATGTGTGTGAGTTCGGCTGATGGTTCATCTAATGGAATTAGTTTGTTGTCGACCCATAGAGCTGCTTGACCTGATAATCCATATCCTCCAGCGAGATATATGTGCCCATCTTCGACAAAAATGTCGGAAATCAAGGCTTCTTCTTGTTCAAGTGGACTCCACTGCCCATCTACCCAGTAGCCTGCAGTCGTTACCGCTCCGACTGTACCTGCTAAATAGACCGTATCATTCTCTGCATATATCGATACTCCTACTGCATTATCATCTAGAGTAGAATATTCTTCTCCACTCCAGTAAGTAGCTAAATCGAGAAATTGAGATGTACCAAACATATACGGTTTTCCATCTTCAACCCATAGTCCCATAACCTGAACACCACTACCTGCAATGCGTTCTGGAACGTTGTTGCGCCACAGTGTGCCTCGGTTAAGAATACCTGATGCACCAACAACATAAACAGTATCTTCATCAGCATGTAGCCCTCTGATTATAGAGTTTCCGTAATCAAAGTGTACGCCATCAACCCATAAGCTAGCTTGTGAGGGACCTGATGCGCCTGCTAAGATAATTTGAATATCTTCAGGGCTTTCGTAGGCTGGTTCTTTAGAATCGGAGTTGCCTCGCCAATCAACAAAAAACATGGCTATTATTAACAATAAAAAATATAGTCGGCGGCTTAACATAATGTGGTGCCTCAAAACAAAACTTTTGACCCTTTGTAGTATAATATAACAATATACATATATTAGCTAATTCTCGATACACTACCCAATAAAAAAGTTAACATGGCTTTATTTGCTGGTTAGTTAGTCTTAAATACTATGATGTATCTTTGCTATTTCTATTATTAATGTAGATGAGGAGAAAATCACATGAGCTTTGAAAACATTAAACAAAGTGGTGCGATTGATTATCTGTTGCGTACAACCCAACAGCACCATGTTCGTTTAAGCATTATGGCTGATCAAAAAGCCAACATTATGATTGCTGCGACTAGTATCTTACTAACGTTTGCCTTTGCAAACTTTAAGCAACAAAATCTATTTTGGGGATTCCTTGCACTATTTATTTTTACATTTCTTTCATTAATTTTGGCGGTACTAGCAGTAAGCCCTCACTTTGGTCGCGAAAAACAACAGACACAGCTTAACTACTTATTTTTTGGTCATTTTTCTGACCTTTCTTTAGAGGAATATTGGGAAGAAATGGAGAAGATCATGAGTAGCGATAAAACGACGTATGAAGCGATTACAAAAGATATTTATTACATTGGTCAGAACCTTCAAAACCATAAGTATAAATATTTATCTTGGAGTTATCGTGTTTTTCTTTTAGGGATTATTGTTACTGGCGCGTTATTTATTCTACAGACTGGTTTGTTCTATTTTACCTAAAGAATATCAATATTAAATAATAAGGAATGATAGACCCGGTTGAAGCGTTGGATATGTTGTACGGCTAATTTAAGTCTCGATAAAGAGATGGCAATTATCGGTTGAAAACATGTCGATGCCTGATGATTTGATCGATTTAAAAGTCTCTAAATCATTGATGATACTGCTATCGACTGCAAAGCCAGCCCCGTTAAATCGCTTAACGTTCTCTACTGTGACGTATTTCACGGGAAGATGAACACCTGTTGCTTGGGCTAATTGCGCTTTGTCGAGCAAGATACGGATTGCCATTTCATCGGTCATCCATGCCTGCCACTGAAACAACAAATCACAGCGCATATCTTTATATTGCTCATGGAATCCTAGTAAAATAGCAGGTTCAAATGAGGTGACTTCGAGCATATCCCAATGTTGACGATAAGAGAGAAGTAGTTGACCAATCGATGTAATCATTTGTGGATGATCGCAAATCATATGAATTTCTAAATAGGTTTTTCCACAAAATTCATCCAAGACATCTTGCAGACTCGGTATCCGATACGGAACGCCATTCACCGTTTTGATGAAAGACTGCACCTCTTGATGCGTATAATCACTGACAAACCCTGTCTCAGTATCTGTTTTGAACATCATATTATGATAGACAACAGGCACATGATCAGACGTTAGACGCACATCAAACTCAAAGCCATGCACGCCAATATCAACTGCACTCCGAAAGGCTTCCATCGTATTCCCAAATGCTGTTGTTGTGTCACCACGGTGTGCCATCATTTTCATAGACCGACTCCAAATAACTTATATAAAATCTCTCGGAATCGACTTGTGCCACGTCTTCGTAAATACCTTGACTTTGCCCTCATACGCATCGACTTGATTGGCCAAATGAAAATGAGTCCTATCCCCTGTCAACGTCGCTTGTGCCTCAATCCGCACAGACCAATCCCCACGCCGAAATAATGACCGATGCTTACAAGTTGATTCTGCCGTGAGTGGGTCGTCACGCTGGATAATATGCTTATCCTCACAATAAGTCTCAAACTCCAAGCCGTCACCCAATAAACGAATACGGTCACTTGTATAATGGGTGTCTGTCAAAGTGGTGATACCCGAAATCGCATCATATTCCACACTACGCTTTGTCGGGTAAGGTTTAATCACCTCATGTGGAAGATAAGGGGTATGTTCTGGTTCACTAAAATCAGGGAGTAAATCATCCTCTGCATCACGGCGCGGACGTACAGGCAAACTCAGGAAGGTATCATCCCCTGTATACACCGTCATTGTCACCGCTTCAGGAGAAGACCATACCACAGGGAAAAACGTCGGAGAAATCGCTAACCGCCAACAATGCCCAGCTTTCAGCGTATGGGCAATCGGGTTGAGTTGTACTTTTACTGTGTATTTTTGGTCGGGTGTCACTGCACTTGGGTGTTCATGACTATCACGATGAGTCAAATTTAGCACCCCATAGCTAACCAGTGTCGATGCTCCTGTTGGTGCAATATCACATAAACGCACAGCAATAAATGCCTGCGGTTTATCAACAGATAGCGAGACGGTCAACTCAGGGAAGCCAACCACATCCATCGCATCAGTCATTGGTTCACTGGTAAACGTGAGGGCTTTACCGTCATCCATGCGCTGGTCAATCGGCGATTCGCCTGCCCCACCAAATGCCACAAATGCTCCGAACTGCATCCCGTGCGTTTGGTCACCCAAGATGCTAACCTTGCTTTCTTCACTATATTGGGCTTGTAGGCTAGTATGATTGGGATAAAGTCGAGTCAGTTGGCTATGCTCCTTTGGTGGTGGGAAAGAGGGTTCACTTATCCAACGTCCCTCACGAATATCATATTGATGCTGGGGTGGCATACTCTCTTGCGCCCATAAACGCAGGGCTGGCTCG
>CAYGTY010000050.1:0-7836 GCA_964352825.1 uncultured Anaerolineaceae bacterium | reverse complement strand
ATATTGATGCTGGGGTGGCATACTCTCTTGCGCCCATAAACGCAGGGCTGGCTCGTCCATAATCCCTGTCGAATCATCACCTTTCAGCCAGGTGTCCCACCAGCGCAACATCTCTTGCATACACCCAATCGCAGGACCGGGTTGAGCCACTGTAGGATATTCATGCGCCCACGGACCAATTAAGCCTTTGCGTGGAACAGATAGCCCCTCCATCAGTCGAAAAACAGGTGCGAGGTAACAATCTGCCCAACCCGTGATGATATAAACGGGACACTCAATATCATCATAATTCTCACAAACCGATCCATGCTTCCAGTAATCATCACGCCGTTGATGGCTGAGCCACTTTTCAGAGAAAGGTTCAATATTCTCCAAACGCTCCATCCACATATCACGCCAACGGTTGCCAACAATGCGTGGGTCGGGTGGCATTCCATTGCGATTCAACATATACGTCGCCCATGGCAACATATCCGAGGCTAACATCGCGCCACCGATATAGTGAACATCTGTTGCATAACGATCATCCGTCGCGCAAAATGCAATAATCGCTTTTAGTGCTTGTGGGCAGCGAGCAGCAACCTGTAGGCTATTGAAGCCACCCCATGATTTACCAAACATGCCAACATTACCATCACACCATGCTTGCTCTGCTAGCCAAGCAATAACCTCAAGTGCATCATCTTGTTCTTGCTTGAGGTATTCATCTCGCAGAATCCCATCTGAATCGCCACTTCCGCGCATATCAACCCGTACACAAGCATAGCCATGCCCAGCCAAATACGGATGACGAATCGAATCACGCAAAGCCGTAAAGTCATTTTTCCGATAGGGAATATATTCCAATAAAGCAGGAATTGGATGTGCCTCGGCATCCTCAGGCAACCAGATACGAGCCGATAAGCACATCCCATCCGACATCGGTATCCAGATATTATCAATTACACGGACAGCGTTTGGTAAATCCGTCACAATTTTTGTCATAGTAACTTATCCGCGCCCTGTTATACAGGCAATGTCAGTGACTCTAAATCGCGTGGGTAATAGGTAATCATCTCTGCCCCATCATCCGTCACAACCACCGTATCCGAATGACGGAATCCACCAAGCTCAGGTACATATAATCCCGGTTCGACAGTAAAGACCATGCCAGCTTTAATTTCTGTATCATCACCAATATCAAGAAAAGGTCCTTCGTGATAACGCAAGCCAATGGTATGACCACTATGGTGCTTCCAATATGGCATCAAATCATGTTTATCAAAGTAAGCACGAACTTCTTTATCCACTGCACTACAAGGTTTACCCGGTTCGAGGGCTTCCATCGCCAAAGTCTGCAAATTGAGCGCATGTTCAAACATACGTTTCTGGTCATCTGAGGGTGTACCCAAAATCATGGTTCGCTCTAATTCACTGACATACCCCCAAATCGGCGCACTTGCTCCTGTCACAAGCACATCCCCATCTTGGAATTTAATGTTGCTCGTCAAGGCATGAGGAATTGCTGCATTCCGTCCAATTTGCCCACGATACCCTGCAACTGCTCCTTCATAATAGGTACTGTTGTTACGCCAAATCGGACCTATGGCATCTAGCATCATGAGGGTTGCTTCATTGCTGGCACGTTGTGAAACTTCAACTTCACCAATCCCAACTTTGGTATATTTCTGTAATAAGACATGCGCTAAATTCGCCCATTTACAGCTTTCTTTGAGTAGTTCAATTTCAGCTTGAGACTTCACCGCCATCTGATCTTCAATCGGTGCGCGGCAGTTGATGACATCTTGCCCCGTTAATACCGAAAGCGGTTCGCCACGATAACCAAATATCCAAGGATAACCGTCACTATCCGCACCAATCGTCCCGCTAATCCCCATATCCTTAAGCATATCAATCAACACATTCATCGGGTGATTCGTATCAGGATATTCAAGATAATAAGCAACACGGTCAATAACCCCCATTGCTTTGGCATGTTCCGCTTCTAAGCGTGGGACAAACATGGCTTGCTCACCACTTTTGCTCATAACATATGCCATCGGACGTTCTGTGGGAATAAAAGCAAAACCAACATAATACTTGATATAGTCGGCATCAAATAGCACGACGCCATCAACACCCAGTTCGTCAATAATCTCTTGTAAGCGTTGTGTGCGTTGTGCATATTCAGCATCTGTAATCTTAAGTTGTGTAATTGAAAGAGGCATAATATAGTGTCCAAGTCGATAAGATATAAAGTTGTAGCGATTATAACGCGCTTTACCCTACATTGAAAAACTTTTTTAAACAAATAAGTGAATATTGTCCGTCATCATTTGGGTGATGCCTAACTGCTTCAATCGCTCATATTCGCTGAGGTCATTCATGACATTGCAATGAATCTCTAAATGATGTTGTGCAAAGCGTTGAATTGTCTCTTCTGTAATCTTGTCATGTGGCAGATGAACACCCCGTGCGAGAGCTAATTTCGCTTTTTCTATCATCAGCCGTAAGATAGTTTCATCACTCATCCATCCTTCAGGACGAAAGAGATAATCACAAGCAATGCCCTGACAGCTATCATGGAATAAGCGTAAAATAGCTGATTCATAAGAGATGATTTCCATATGATTCCATACCGTTTGATAGGGTTTGAGTTGCTCACTGATAGCTGATACAGCTTCTTGACTATAACTCAGGACATGAATCACCAAATATACTTTGCCCGCATATAAACTGAGGACTTCTTGCAAGCTCGGTATACGGTAAGATGTATCACCATACAAAATTGAGAATTTCTGAATCTGCTCATAAGTATAATCTTCAACAAAGCCATTGGCATCTGTCCCAACAAGCTCCATATTATGAAAGACTATCGGCACATTATCTGCTGTGATTCGAACATCAAATTCTAGACCAAATACCCCAGTATCATAAGCTGATTGCAAGGCTTCCAGTGTATTCCCTGCCGCAACAGTGATATCCCCTTTGTGAGCAATAATGTTCATATCGACTTCCTTGATTTAATGAAAAGCTATCCTTTAAGTGCTTTCTTATTGATAACCGAAGTTGCGATAGATGCGCTTCCGAGTATTGTTGGCAATCCATAAGCCGATTCCTATAATCGTCATAGAGAGAATAAATATAACGGGTTGTGGCAAAGAATCAGGCAGTACGCTATCTTCTAATTTAATGAGAATCATCATAATTAAGAGCAGGCTTATAATGAAGCTAATCAAAAATGCTACCGCGCCCCAGAATTGTGCTTTAATCCGCAGGCGTTGAGTATCATCCTCCTCTTTGTTTACATATCGAAATTTGATGTACCAACCCACCCAAAACCCAATAATCGGAACAAAGACAGTCAATGTAAGCATCACAATGTTACGTGAATTTTCCAGTCCAATTGCAATTAAGAATTGCAGTACGATAAGCCCTACAAACAATGCGCCACAATAACTCAAAATTACCGCATAGTTTATATGAAGGGGTAATTGTTTGCCCTTCTTTATCTTTTGATTCTCACTCATACATACCTACTCAGGACTTTTCCTCATATAGATAATGTTAATGTAAAATTCGATTGTTGTTCAGAAATAAATTTGACATTCAAGACGTTATGTAGAGGGTTTCCGTAGGGTTGGCGACCTGTCCCAGCCGTGGACTTATTTTGATACTTTATATTAAAACAACTGGTTTAACTCTTTCATCAATTTGGCTTTGAGTTCCATGCCAATACCAGCGACTTGCGGGGGTTGGATACGGCTATCCGATACTGGAATATCATCACCGAAGCCACCAAAGGGTTTAAAGACATGAGGATAAGATTCATTGCCACCTAAGCCGAGTCCTGCTGCGATATGTAGAGCAAATTGATGCCCGCCATGTGGGATACAGCGTCGCCATGACCACCCATAGTGACTGAGCATCTCCAATGTGCGGATAAATTCGGTCAGCCCATAACTGAGTGCTGGGTCAAATTGGAGATAATCTTTGTCGGGTCGCATCCCACCATAGCGGATGAGGTTGGTTGCGTCGATTGTTGAAAATAGATTTTCACCTGTTGCAAGTGGCAGTGTGGTTGCTTGTGCGAGTGACGCATGGGTTAGATAATCGAGGGGTTCACAAGGTTCTTCATACCAGAATAGCGCATATTGTTCGAGTGCTTCGGCATAATCTAAGGCTCTTTTCAAACCAAAGCGTCCGTTGGCATCCACGGCTAATGATTGCCCATCCCCTAGAATATCCAGTACAGTTTCGATCCGTCGCCTATCATCATCCAGTGATTCACCCCCAATTTTGATTTTGACAGTTGAATAACCCATATCCAAATAACTTTTAATCTCATTTTGTAGCGCGCTTGTGTCTTTCCCTGGGTAATAATATCCCCCAGCCGCATAGACAAAAACCTCATCATCAGCGATTCCATCACGATAACGGTCAGCTAATACCTGATATAGTGGTTTTTCCTCAATCTTTGCAACGACATCCCAGATTGCCATATCAAGAACGCCAACCGCAACTGAGCGTTCTCCATGTCCTCCCGGTTTTTCATTGGACATCATGACATCCCACGCCTTAAACGGGTCAATATTGTCATCCTCTGAATTGAGGTCATCAGGAGAAGCCTTTAGCAAGCGAGGAATAAATCGATCACGCAATAATCCTTGCTGGGAATAGCGTCCATTGGAGTTAAAACCATATCCAATCACTGGCTGACCATTCCGTATAACATCGGTCTGAATCCCAACTATAGAGACTGTCATCTGAGAGAAGTCGATAAAGGCATTCCGAATATCGGACTTAATTGGCACAATAGCATCGTGAATGGCTGTAATTTTCATATTTTGATTATGCTTTCATTGAGTATCATAGTATTCCCTCAATCATATCGAATTCATCGTAATTATGAAAATTTTGAATCATGCCAAATATGATAACATTGGGGTTGTTGCTGGAATCGAAAGAGGAGTGGAGATGTTTGAAGCACTTGAAATGGGTATCGGTTTAGACGTTGTTCTATGGTTTCAGAGTATACGTTTTGGGTTATTGGACTCACTAGCCCTCTTATTCCACAACGCCAATGATGGTTTATTTTATATCATTGTCATTGGTGCAATTTACTGGATGTTCAATAAAAAGTTGGGGATGCGTATGTTATTCGCGCTCGTCACAATTGGACTAATTACCCTTGCCTTCAAAGACCTATTTGCCCGTCCCCGTCCCTATCAAATATTAGGCAGTGGTATCATCCCACTGATTACAGAATCCAGTTATGGTATCCCCTCAGGGCATACCTCTATGGCATTGGTCATCTGGGGCTATTTCGCGTTTTGGATGAAGAACCGTAGGATAACCATCGCTGTGATTGCCTATGTGATATTAATGGGTTTGTCACGGATGTACCTCGGTGTGCATTTCCCTCAAGATGTATTGGCAGGATGGCTATTGGGTGGAATCGTATTATGGCTGTATGTAAGACATGTAGAACGTGTTGTGACGTGGTGGCATGAACAACCCATTCCCTTGCAATTATTGCTCCCTGTTGTCATCGGATTAGTATCTACCCTATTCTTCCTTGGCAGTATCGACGGATTAACTCTCATTGGCTTGCTGATGGGTGTTGGGATTGCGGTCACTATCGAAACCCACTATATCAATTTCACGCCCAAAGATAATATGATGCACCGTGTTGCCCAATTTATCCTCGGTCTCGTTGTTGCGCTCGTGATATTAGAAGGGCTGGATATGGTATTTGATGCGATTGCCCCTCCGACCTACGCTTATGTCGAACACAGTGATGAAGCAATTGTTGCCTTAGAATCTGAGATCGAAACACCATCTAACACACCCACCGAGGTATGTACAACTGCCGATGATGCTGGACTCGAAACAAGCATCTGTCAAGAAACTACCACACCCCTATCTGCAGGATTACGGATACTGCGTTATGGTCTGCTCGGCTTATTTGCAATGGGAATTATTCCACTCCTGAGCATACGCGCTAATCTGATGAAACGTGAAGAAACAATATAACCATTTATATGTCCAATGTCTCTTTATGACCCTTTAAAATATGTTATGGTATATAGAATATATCTATATTTTCAAAGGTTTTTAACTTGATAGCTCAATTAGAAAAAGCAGATAGTAAAGAATTCGCTCAATGGTGGGCAATTTATCGCAATGTAAATGAAGATTATTCACTTGGATACACGGAGCAATATCAGGATATAGTCGATGTTCCCTTTTGTCATTGGATTGTCGCGGATGGAAAGCGGGTTGGCGGAATCATCCATGTGAACAGTCACGTCGGAGACCTCTTCCTGATACCGCCCTACCCCGATCTTGAAGTGATATTAAAATCAATTTTACCAAAAGAAGACCGCATCATCGCCAGCAATATCTTATCAGACGATGCCCCAGTGTTTGAAGCACTAGGTTTTCAAATTAAAGAAAGTCGCCACTTTATGATACGCCCAACCCAAGCCTATGATGTTAATTTTACATATCGCCGTGAAGCTCCCCAAGCCAGCCAGACCCAAGCCATTGCAGAGCAGATGTATTCAGCTTTTCATGGTGGAGTCGGAGAATATGGTCAGCGTGATGTAGAGGCGCATCAAAAGTCAGTCGAAAACTATTTTGAGACCATCGCATCTGATGACCTCTGCCAACAAGCATCTTCAGTTTTATTTGATGGTGACAAAATGATAGCTGCCTGTCTTGTACAACCCTATAAGAGTCACGCCTCAATTCGTTTTGTAGTGACCCATCCCGATTATCGCAAACAAGGTATCGCCCGTCGTTTGATGGAATATGGGATTAACTATGTCAAAGATACATACCCATCCGTTGTTTTAGCTGTCACTATTGGCAATCCTGCTAAGAAATTATATGTGAATATGGGCTTTGCCACAGCACCAAGTACCCATACTTTATTATTGGATAAGTCCTAAGTAAATCTCAAACTCGGATAGAGGATTTATTTAAATTACCTTTGTCCGAGAAAACCATTATTCAGAAGCACACCGACCGATTAAATCATCGATGACGGCTCGTGTATCTTCGCGGGGTTGGTCGCGGTCAATCATGCCCCACTGACAATCTAACCCCAATATATCAAGGAAAATCGAAATATCCTCTGCTACAGGTTTTTTGCAGTGACGCACTATCTCAATCGGTATGCTGATGCCCATCGAAGTCGAGCCAGCAAATTTCCCATCTCTCATAATGGCTCCTGTCAAAAGATGATATTGTTTTGGCGTAGTGACATCCACAATCAAACCCAGTGGAATATTGGATTCTTGTGCTTGTTTGGCGACATGATTTGCCTCTAGCTTGATGGGTTCGTACTGAAAATAATCGAACCACGTAAACATAAGCAACTGCATATCTACTTTACGCCCTGAAAATGTAATTTTATCAATGTGAACATGGGCTGTATCATTCATTATCGTAAACAGCATTTTAGTGTTGTCAGATTGTTGCATCGCACCGCTATAAACTATGTTCTGTTTTGGGTCTTCTGGTTTTCCCAAAGGCGAAATTGAATCACTCTCTAAACTGCCAATGGCATTATCATCTGCCAGAATCTCAAGCAGTTCTGAGCGATTCCAATTCGGTGCCCACGGTGTTCCGTAGATATGAATAATTTTATTGATGTGTGGCAAACTCATGAGACATCCAATCTACATAATATAAATATCTTATCTATTTTTTGAAGATAAGTTAGGATAATCGTACTCATATAGTATCTGATAAAATGAAACCACAAACGACCAATCGCTTAATTTTAATATCCCCTGCTTCTTCGCCTCTTCCCTCTTTGCGTTAAATCTTTTTTGATTGTTTAGGCAG
>CAYGTY010000049.1:15811-33314 GCA_964352825.1 uncultured Anaerolineaceae bacterium | reverse complement strand
AAATAGAAATGTAGTGTGCCACGTCCACCTGACTTCACAATGTAGGTGTGAGTGAGCTGTGGAAATTTCTGGATGAATTTTGCCTGCGTATCTGCTTCGTCAAAGTCAATCACGATTAACCGTGAGACTTGTCCACCGACAATTCCATATGCAGATGCGCCACCTTGAAACCAATCTTCAAATTGTTGCTCAGAGGCATGTTGTGTCTGATAGGCTTGCCATGAAATTCGCGGTTGTTTGCCTATAACCGAATTACGACCTCCTTTTAACGGAATAACCGAATATCCACACTCACGGGCATAGAGTGCGTGGGACAACAACGTATTCGATTCGTTGGATAGGCGAGCTGAATCAAGCCCAGCCAGAACTGAGGTCATTTAATGTCACCTGACAACACGAAGTTAGAATCTGGTAAGAAAGCAGAGAAAAAGTGACGGTATACAGTTGCGGTCAGGTCTGAGGTGTGATAATCTTTAAGTGCTTACGTTAAATGATTATCACATCTGTCGCCTGCCCAGATTTTGAATGGCAGGTTTTTTGTTTTATAGGCGGTGCTCGAATACTCATTTGTCATCTCCTCAAAAGGTATACACGTGTATACCTTTTACATTAGTCACCAAGCAGTTTTGTTGCTTCCTCAGCAAATTGAATCAACTGGCGTAACCTTGCCACAGCCAGATGTTTATTACCGTCTTGTGCATTCAAAACAGATTTTGCTAGTTCTTCGGGTGAGTGTTTTTCGATTTCCTTGACAATAAATCGTGTTAAGTGTTTTGTAGATTGTGATACAACCTCAGTGCTATTTAGCTGAGGAGAATCATTCTGCTGGCAAATATCGCGAACTTGCCGACTGGTCAGGTTCATACTGATAATATGCTGAACCATTTCGGCTTGATCCTCTGTTGGCAGTTGCAAAACATGTCTTAGCAAGCCCTCATCAAGGTTATGACGATCTCCTAATTCAATAGCTTCATCAGATAGGTTTAACAGTGCTTTATAATGTCTTAGTCTTTGCTTGCTTATTCCACCCATTGCATTGAGAATCGCTTCGGTGTACTCACGCTTTCCACGCAAATCGAGTTCAAGAGCCTGCCGATAGAAGTCGTTATCAACAGCTTGTATCGGTATCTCATAGCTGTGAACCGTGAGCAAAAGCAGAGCAGCTTGTCGTGCCATTGCAACTGCACTTAAGCCTTTTCGAGCAGTATTCTCTTTTGCCTGACGGAAAACAGAAGATTTCTCAGCAGGTACGATGATGCAATCAATCATGCCATCGTGTTCATAACTTGGAATGAAGTCCCGTAGAATCCATGTTGCCCAATACCGACGCTCGCCCGTTTCAATGCGATAGAGGCGGGTGACTCCCTGTGTCATATTCACAACGGTTAAGGGATTGACCTGCCCATCATCACGAATGGTTACAGCCAGATTGACCAAATCACGTAAAGTCTCTTCTTCAGGCGATAGATTTTCTGATTGTTCTGTATCACTTTCAGTATCTGGAAGCAATTCCAATACATTACTGAATGGTCGCCCGTTCTGACGGGATGACACCTGTGCCAGTTGAACTAGTTCACGCAATGCCTGAGTCGGTGTAAGTCGATTATTATGGAATCTACGATGAATCTGTTCTGGCAGAACCCTGCGTGGTTGTACTGGATCAGGTCGTACCATATCCAACAAGAATCGCTCAACCCGAACTGAGTTATCTTGAAGTGGATCTGAGAATCCATCGCCGAGCATATCTGCTGTAACAGATGCCAATAGGTTATCAATGTTTGAGGTGTCATGTTTTTGCTTTGCCATTACGCACCTTGTTTCTGGTTAATGATGCGATGTACAAGCTGAGCATAAGCACGACTTGCACTTGCCTTTGGATCATAGGCAAAGATACTGGTATGACCTCGATGAGCATACGATACTGCTTCATTCATCGGAATCACGCCCAGTAAAAGTTGATTCAATTGGGGATGAGATTTCAGTTCTTCAAGCAGGTGGTGGTGTCCACGAACACGTTTATCCATTTTGGTGACGACAATACCCCGAACCCGCAGATTCGCAATTCGCCAACCATCTCGTATATCGTTGATTTTGGAGATGACACTTAATAAACCAACTGTTTCTAAATATCGTGGTTCAACCGGAATAATAGCATCTGTGGCGGCAACAAGAGCCATCTCGGTCATCAGCGAGAAGGATGGGCGTGTATCAATGACAATCGCAGCATAATAGGGTGCTAGTTTAGATAGAGGGTCAGCCAGTCGATAGGGTGCGCCAGCCGTTCCCTGCAATTCACGTTCTGCCTGTTCGAGTAGGGCAGATGCTGGCAAAACATGCAGATTCTCATCCCAATGACTCTGAACCAGACACTCTGACAAAACTTGTGAGGCTTTCTGACGATCTGCCATGAGTACTGTATATAAGCTATTGGTCTCATCAAAGTTATTTCGACCTGTGGTGACAAGTGTGGCATGAGCTTGGCTATCGGTGTCGATCAGCAAAACTCGTGGATTGGTTGCTCCAGCATTTCGCAACATAGCTGAAATGCCTAGAGCAGTATTGGTTGCGGATGTTGATTTGCCAACCCCGCCTTTGTGATTGGTGAATACGTATGTGCGTGACACAGAAATGCTCTCCTTTGATATAATTGCTTTAAGCAAAGGTTGCGTGACCTTCTGCTCTCAGGCGGGTGGGACGGCAGTCCTGCCCTATGCCTTTTCAACTTCAGCGGAGAGTCGTTCTAGATATTCACGTTGCGGAAATACAATGGTATCGAGGAATTGAGTTAGGGTAGTGTGAGGTTCGACCTGAGTCACTCCTTGTACGCAAATAGCAAGATATGTTCATTTATGAGTCGCAAATACGTTATTTGTGGCTTTTTTTCTGTTTATGAACGCAAAACACAGCGAAAATGGTTCGAATCTCTTTAGGTAGTTTATCTCTCGCATTCACATTTTTCAATAATGTAGGTTCGAATCCAACCATGCCCACAAAGGTTAATTTAAACTTAAAACATAGAAAAAACCACCAAAAAGCGGTGGTTTTTTGTGCTTTAAACAAGATTATGTACACAAATAATGATTGATTAGGTTCGAATCTTGTAAGCTTGTTGAGTAGACAGTGACCGATGACATTGTACATGACAGCTACGAACAAGAAACTAAGAATAATTCCTGCAAGAAAAAGTCGCTGCGAGGTATGGTTTAAGGGGTGTTCGTCCACTTAGTGAGTATGTATTTGAAGCATGTCGAACATGATGATTACAACAGACGATTTATTGCCTGAATTAGTTCAACATGTATTTATTCATAGCGATATATTGTGCAACGACTGATACCTTTTGCTACATCGTTAGTATATGGACGACCATCCTCAGATTCATAATCATAAAAGCGCCACCAATGCCCACGTCCTGCTTCATCCCCATTAAGGCGACGACCTGCTATCCATTTGCCTGCTTGATATGTGCCTTCTTCGACAGCGACAATACCGACTGCCATCGCATCAGCACTTATATCAAAAAACTTAACACGGAAACCAAAGCCAGCCCCAATAAATTGACCGTCACCAGTCGTGATAATAATCCCACCTGCTTGTTTCGCTTGTTGACCAAAGCCTTCATCCAGTGAAATGTCTAATTCATATCCGCCAAGTTGCCTGCGTATGATTGGCGTGTCCTCATCCAGCAAAATGCCGATCATCTGTCCCTGCCCTTGATATTGCAACAGTACAGGTGCGATTTGTTCGATGACGGCATAACTACGTTGAATCGGGTTATCGTCCGTGGGGTCTATCGAATCAATGCCAAAGGGCGAGACACCCATCGCATCATGTTCGCCAAGTGCATAAAAAAGCTGATACGCGCCTGTTCTATTGTTTTTCATTTCGGGGATAAAGAGTGGATTATTCGGTTGGGTATAATGCTGACACCATGCCTCAAAATTGGGCTGATAAATGTCGGGTGCAAGGAAATCGAGTGATGGGGCAGCGGCACGCCAAATATCAAAGGTCTGCGGTAAGGGCCCGCCACTGGGCCACTCCCCGGGTTTGTGTCCACCACTTGCCCAACCGCCCGCAACCGATGCGAGGCTACTCAACCACGCATTGGCGAACATCGGCAGTGGATATTCGTCTTTGCCAGCTTGTGTGACCGTCTCAATATAGCTTGCATAGTGCCATGCCATGAAGATTTCGTCAGTCTCCATGCCCTCGCCAAATATGTCCTGCCAACTGCCTGAGGTAGCAAAGTCCGAGGTCTGCCAGCGTTGGATAAGGTCATCCCCTAAGTCGTCGTGATTGGCTTGTAGATAATCCATCAGTGCAGTCGGGACATTCGATGCAAAGGCTTCATTGGCGATGGGTGAACGGTCTCGTGAATCACCGAGTACGCCAACTTCGTTCTGAACTTGCACCATAATGACAGTGTTTTCTTGTTCATCGACTTGCTTAAGGTGACGCATGAACACGCGGAAGGCAGTCGCATCGGCATCACGAGTAGTTGTGGCAAAGGTAGACAAGATTTCGACAGGTTGTCCATCATCAATCTGTACGCGTGGAAAGCGTTCATAATCGCGCTTCACCCAACTTGGCGCATAGCTGGACATCCCATTTTTCCACGTCCCGAACCACAGAAATATCAAACGTAAACCGTGACGACGTGCATCGGCAATCAATCCATCCATTAGTGAAAAGTCGAAAACACCCTCTTCTGGCTCAACTAACTCCCATGAGACGACTGCAAGCACCGTGTTGAGATGTAAGGCTGTGAGGCGTTCCCAGACAGGTTGCATATATGCCATGCTTGATGCGCTGGAATTGTGTAATTCACCGCCAATGATTAAATACGGTTGGTCATCGACAATGAGTTGTGTTGCTGCACCCTTTTTTATCAAATGTGGAATGGATTTTGACATCATATCTCCCTTTATTGATTTGTGACGGAACCATCACGTTTATGTAAATGAATTGCTTCTGAAAAGCGAAATTCGGTCTTTTTTGCCCGTTCTTCATTAAATTCTACGCCAAGTCCGGGAGATTCTGGAATTTTCAGATTGCAACCATCAAACTCTGGTTGAACGGGAAACCAATCGGGATCGTATGGACTGTTTTTACCCTGTTCGGCTTTAATGGTAACCAGTGTTTCTTGCCATGCTAGATTAGGGACTGCTGCAGATAAATGAACCGTTGCGGCTGTACAGATCGGACCAAGAGGGTTATGGGGCATCAAATTGACATAGTGGCTTTCTGCAAGCGAGGCAACTTTCATCGCTTCTGTAAGTCCGCCTACATTACACACATCAATCCTCGCAAATTGTGTGATGTCACGTTCCAGAAAAGTTAGGAATTCCCACTTGCTAGAAAATTCTTCTCCAATAGCAAAAGGTATATCAGTCATTGCACGCAGTGCTTCATAAGCCGATGGTGTTTCTGCGCGGATCGGTTCTTCGAGGAAGTCGATTGTACCTGATGGCATCCTTTGACAGAATGCCGCAGCTTCTGCCACTGATAATCGATGATGATAATCAATGCCGATGACAGGTTCTATACCAACTGCCTCTCTCAATTTAGTGAGCCAGTGAGCAGTTTTCCCGATGGACTCACGGGGTTCAAAAGTAGTAGGGGAATCACCTTTTGCTGGTAGGATATGGAACATAGTGCGAATTGCTTGCCAACCCTCACCCAGCAATTGTTGCACATGTTCAATCAGTTCAGGTCCCATTGGTGCGCCAGTGGTCGCAAAACAGGGAATCCATTCGCGTTGTTTTCCACCTAGTAATTGATAGACAGGAACACCTAAGACCTTGCCCTTAATATCATGGAAAGCAATATCCAAGGCTGATATGGCGGCAGTCAGAACACGCCCACCTTCAAAATATTGACTGCGATACATCTCCTGCCAGAGCGCACCTATTTGCATTGGATCTCGACCTATCAACCACTCACGAAAATGTCGAATTGTGCCAACCACCGCCAGCGCACGATTACCGAGCCCTGCTTCGCCCCAACCATAAATATCCTCATCTGTTTCTACTTTGATAACAATCAGGGTGCGAACACCAACATATACGGGATAAACCTTGATGTCTGTAATTTTCATAGTAAGCCACCGAAAAGAAATCTATTTTGATAAACTTCATTTATGTTGACAAATTTTTGTTAATTGTCTACAATTTACAAAATTATACTGACTATATTTATTAAAAACAAGTTTTTGAGAGGATTATCTCATGACCAATGATAATTTTTTAAGCGCAGCCTCCAAACGCGCCCTCAAGTATACCCTTGGACCTGAATGGTTTTGCCAATTCGTAGAAAAAGACATTACAGGTGACCTCGCTTTTGAAGACGGTGTTATTCGTCGCGACCCCAGTGTGGTGCTGGACATCGATGGCACATACTATGTTTGGTATACAAAAGGTGTCGGGCTGACGCAAGGCTTCGGCACAGGCGACCCTGCAGCAAAGGTGTTCCCGTGGGATTTGACCGATGTTTGGTATGCGACCTCAGAAGATGGTTGGCATTGGGTTGAGCAAGGTCCTGCGGTTGAACGTGGTGAGGCTGGGTCTTATGATGACCGTGCAGTATTTACACCGGAAGTCTTTGCCCATAATGGAAAATATTACCTTGTCTACCAGACAGTAAGAGCCCCCTATGTCGTCCGTGTGAAGAATACGATTGGCATGGCAGTATCTGACTCCCCAGATGGACCTTGGCGTAAACTCGATGAACCGATTTTGCATCCAGCAGATAATGGCGAATGGTTGGGTGACGAAGATGACCGCTTCAAGGTTATCAGTAAAGGTGATTTTGATAGTCATAAAGTGCATGACCCCTGCTTGATGTATTACAAAGATAAGTTTTATCTGTACTATAAAGGTGAGCAGATGGGTGAAGGAATGACATTCGGTGGACGCGAAATCCGTTGGGGTGTTGCGATTGCCGATCATCCAGAAGGGCCATACACCAAGTCTCCCTATAATCCGATTACCAACAGTGGGCATGAAGTCTGCTTATGGCATTACGATGGCGGTATTGCGGCATTGCTCACGACTGACGGTCCTGAGAAGAATACGATTCAATATGCCCCTGATGGCATCAACTTTGAGATTGTGGCTGTCCTCAAAGGTGCACCCGAAGCCCTTGGCCCATTACGCACCCCTGATACAGAAAGTCACCGACTGGCAGGCATCAAATGGGGATTGTGCCATAGCATCGCTGGACATTGGCATTATATCCGTCGCTTTGAAACGTACCAACCGCGATATGCTTAGCACATGCAACGAACCAAATCGTAATGAACTTGACAGTATTTTGTAAATTGTCTACAATATTACAAATTTAAGGATTTTGGTAAAATTATGACTTTATCAGACAAGAATATTTTAGAAGTCCGTAATCTTAAGACACATTTTTATACTGACGACGGCACACTCAAAGCGGTTGATGGTGTCGATTTTGTGATACCTGCCCATAAGACTATCGGCATCATCGGTGAGTCAGGGTCGGGTAAGAGTGTCACGGCGCGTTCAATAATGCAGATTATCCCACCTCCGGGTAAAATCGTATCAGGTCAAATGCTGTTCAAAACGAGCCAAAACGAGACCATTGACCTCGCCCAACTCAATCCGCGCAGTGATAAAGTCCGCAAAATTCGGGGTAAAGAAATCTCGATGGTGTTCCAAGAGCCAATGACCAGCCTTTCGCCTGTGCATACGGTTGGGTCACAAATCATCGAAGCCATCCTATTGCATATCACCAAAAACAAAAAAGAAGCCAAAGCGATTGCTCTCGATATGATTGATCGTGTCGGTATATCAAACCCATCACAACGTTTTGATGAATATCCGCATCAGCTTTCGGGTGGGATGCGCCAACGGGTGATGATTGCAATGGCACTCTCTTGTAATCCGACGCTGTTGATTGCAGATGAACCGACAACCGCATTGGATGTCACCGTGCAAGCACAGATATTAGACTTAATGCAGAGCTTGCAAGAAGAGTTCGGTATGGCGATTATGTATATCACGCATGATTTGGGTGTGATTGCCGAAATTGCTGATGAGGTCAATGTGATGTACCTTGGGCGCGTGGTGGAACGGGCGAAAACCCGTGAAATCTTCAAAAACCCTCTGCATCCTTATACACGGCGTTTGCTGAAGTCGATTCCGCAATTGGGCAAAAAATCAGGGACTCGCTTGGATGCGATTCAAGGTAATGTGCCTGTCCCGATTAATTTACCACCTGCTTGTGGTTTTTGTTCACGCTGTGACGATTTCATTGCTGGCAAATGTGATACCATCCCACCCGCCCTAGTCGATATGGGGGACGAACATTATGTCCGTTGTTTCCTCCATAGTGAAGAAACGGAACAGATTTATGCCTGAGACAAACAATACGACCAACAAAAAACCACTCTTGGAAGTCAAAAATTTAAAGAAATACTTCCCAATCGAAAAAGGCTTACTCAGAAGTTCAAAAGGGGCAGTGCGCGCTGTCGATAATATTTCCTTCACCATCTATGAGGGTGAGACATTTGGTCTGGTTGGTGAATCAGGGTCAGGCAAGACGACGCTCGGACGCTGTATCGTACGAGCTATCGACCCATCCGAAGGTGAGGTTAAATTGCGCTTGCCTGATGATTCAGTGGTGGATTTGGCGACGATGACAAAAAAAGAGTTGCGTGAAGTGCGTCGTTACTTCCATATGATTTTCCAAGACCCCTACTCCTCACTTGACCCACGGATGACAGTCTTAGACATTATCGCCGAGCCGATTCGTAACAATAGATTGGCGAAGGGTGATGAGCTTAATAAACAAGTGGCGGAGTTGATGGAAGTGGTTGGCTTAGAAGTCCAACATCTTAAGCGATACCCCCACGCCTTTTCAGGTGGGCAACGACAACGCATCGGGATTGCACGGTCACTCGCGCCTTATCCGAGCTTGATTGTCTGTGATGAAGCTGTATCGGCATTGGATGTATCGATTCAGGCACAGATTTTAAATTTGTTGCAGGACTTGCAAGAACAGTTCAATTTGACCTATTTGTTTATCGCGCATGATTTATCGGTAGTTGAGCATATTGCCGACCGTGTGGCAGTGATGTATGTCGGTCAATTGGTGGAAACTGCTGAGACCGAAGAATTGTTCATGAATCCCAAGCATCCGTATACCGAAGCCTTGTTATCGGCTGTCCCGACAACAGATCCTGATGTAAAGATGGATAGGATTATTTTACCCGGTGAGATTGCCAACCCAGCAGACCCACCATCAGGCTGTTACTTCCATCCGCGCTGTCGATACGCAAAAGATATTTGCCGTGAAAAAATACCAGTGACACAAGAGGTAGAACCTGATCATTTTGTCGCTTGCCACTTTGCCGATGAACTTGATTTGCGCGGTGTACAACAGATTGTTAGCGAGTAAGATAGCCTAAATTTTAGCAATTATGGATACAGATTATGGATGTATTGTTAGGCTTTATCTGTTTGTCAATCGTATGCACGGTATTAATTGTGCGGATTATGTTGTGGGTGACGGATAAAAGTGCGGCGGGTGCGATTACGCAACATTTTCAGGCAGCTGAATATATCTTGGAGCATCATCAACCGCCACCTACTTGGCGCAAGTCACAATCTAAATCTAAACGCTCTGCTGACACGCATGCCGATATGATTGAGCGTTTAGATAAACTCATTATGTTTTTTGAGCATTCGCGTTTCTTTCAAACAGAAGACGCGCGGACTGCCTTATTGGAGCAGTTAACTGCTGAACGTGCGAACTGGATGCAACGTTATCAAGAATCATAATACATCCTGTGTTTTTTATCGTCTATGCTTGTAAGTTTCAACTGCCATCATAATCTCTTCAGAGGGTCGGCGCACACGTGTTTGCAGATGTTCCATTGCGCTTAGTGCCGCTTCATGAGCTTCTGAACTCGATTCAGTAACAACCTTCAATCAATCTTCAAAAATATCCGTAATAATGTCCATCACCCAAAATTGCGGGCTTTCGCAATTATGTAGAGGCACGATTCATATCTGGCATAAACAGTATAAGTGTAGGATCATTTCTACCTGATTTATCCCCTGTATATCTATGGCAACCAACACAAACTTGCTTTCTATTGGTTTTCGTTGCTCTTTACATGTGACTACACCTCACACCGTAGTAAAACCGCTTCCGAAATAAATAAAAGATAGCGCAGTAAGGAATCTACTACGCTATCTAACTAGAGCTGGAGTGTGCAGTTATTACCTAATCTTAGCTATCAGGTGCAAAGTACCATTGTTCTGGTAGGAACATCACCCATTGACGATAGCTCCAGCTCCATTGTGCAGTTGTATCGTTTGGTGGGGTGTTCATCAAGTTCGTTTTGAATAGTAGCGGTTGTGGTGGACGTTGGATTGTACCGATCATGTATAGATTACGGAATGCAGCGTCATAGAATTCTTCACCGATGGCGAGGTAGGCTTCTGACCCGAAAGGTTGAGCCAAGAGTTCTTCAGCCAGCGCATCAAGTGCTTTGATTTCTTCAGGGGGTTCTTCACCATCTTCACCGTTGGTATCGAACCAGTCGTCCCAAGGATGTGCATTGGCGCGTGACCCCCAGAAGGGACGCAAGTTACCCAAATCGTTAGAGAAGTCACCAATGTCATCGACATCCAATGCCCAACCCGCGAGATCATGCTGGTTACCATCACGGATTTCGTTATAGAGACCAATTTCGATCAATTTATAGCTAGTTTTTACGCCAACATCGTTCCAGTAGGATGTGACCAATTCACCGATTTGTTCCCATGCTTGTTCTGGGACAGATACTTGGAAGTTGAGGAACAAGGTTTCGCCATTGGGTAGCATACGGAAGCCTTCTCCATCACGTTGGTCGAGACCCATTTCGTCGAGCAATTGATTTGCCATATCGGGATCATATTGTGCGAAGTAGTCCCCCATCCAATCTTGATAGAATGGTGACGATGGTACTGGCGCAGCTTGTGATGGTGTTGCGAGACCGAAGTAAACCAATTGGTTGATTTCTTCACGGTCAATCGCTACGGACATGGCTTGACGGAAGCGAATATCCCAGAAGATTTCACGCAGATCTTCATTCGGGGTTGTAAAGTTGAAGCTAATTGCATATTCGTTACCACGGCTATACTCAGCCAACGCAACGCGGTATCCGCCTGCTTCTTCATTTTCACGATAGGTTGGGAAGCTGTTCAATGCACCCCATCCGAAGTGGCTATATTCCCCTGCAAGGGCTTTCAAATCTTGTACTTCGAGGTCTTCTACAAGGATACGGCGGAGGCTATCCACATATGGGAGTTGGTTGCCTTCAATATCGACTTTGAAGAAGTACGGGTTACGTTCGTATGTCTTGTTGCCGAATGTATCTTCGCTGACAAAAACAAAGGTGTTCAATGTTGGTGCGTAGGCATCAGTTTCCGCGCCCAGATTCCATGTGAAGTTGTAGGGTGTCATCTTCGCGTTGAACATTTGTACCCAATCTTCAAATCCTTCTTCAGCAGCCAATTCGTTTGCATCTGGGTTGTAATCGATGTGGAATTGTTGGAAGTAGTGGGCTGGACGGAAACCACGGTTGCCGACTTCACTAGGGATTGCGACTAATAGCGCAGGATAAGGTTCTTCGTAGGTGAAACGGATGGTTGTTTCATCAATGTATTCAATTTCTGGTAATACATTATCGACTGCCCATGGTCCACCGGGAACAGGGGTCAATTCTTCGTTACCAAGTACATCTTCAAAGTAGAAGCGGAAGTCTTCTGTGGTGAAAGGTTCGCCATCAGACCATTTATGACCTTCACGTAAGGTGATGGTATACACAGTTGAATCGTCGGATACTTCATAGCTTTTTGCAATGTTCGGGATAATGGTGGTAAGGTCGGTGTCGATAGTCAACAATTTTTGAAGGCGCATTTCAATCGCATCCCAGCCACAGCAGGTTGGATTGGTGGATGGACCCGCTAATTCGCCACCGTAGACTCCAACAGATTCAAAGGGTTCAACAACGGCAGGTTCTGCTGGTAGACGATCTACAACTTCAGGTAATTCGCCTGCTGCGACCATTTCGGCAAGCATTGGTGCTTCTTGGAAGGACATAATGTCACTACCACCTGCATCGACATAATCTGCAACGGTTGAAAATTGTGATGGATAGATTTTTTCCATTGCATCTTGTGCAAAGGCACTACTGACGACAGCCAACATTGCCAGTACTAAGAGAAAAATAGTTCTTTTACTCATGGAGTAATTCCTTTCTATAAATAGTATTAAGCTTAAAAGATTTGTTGATTGATTAACCGCTTGCCATTGCCCTCCTTGTCGTTATTTGTTTTAGTTTTTCGAGTTGTGTGCCCATCAGTTGGATGATAAGAGAACTCGCCATATTGTAAGTTTGTGAATTATCTATTGTTGACAATCTGGCTGCAAATATGGATTGTCAAACACCGATAAATTCATTTATTCAACTAAGTGTTGATTCAAAGACTCCCAATCGAATTCAATCCCATGCCCAGGATCGTCGCATGCTGTCATAACTCCCTCAATCAATTCTGGAGGATCGATGATAAATCGTTCAAGTCCAAAACTATGTACTTCAAGATATGATGCATTGGGGATAGCCGCCAAGAGATGCAGGTGTAACTCATGGACACCGTGTGTAGTGACATCCAAGTTTTTGGCATAGGCTAATTGGGCAACACGCATCCAGTTGGTGATGCCACCGATGTTGGATACATCAGGTTCTGGAAACGCTACCCGACCAATATTTACCATATGGTCAAATTCATATACCGTATGCAGGTTCTCACCCGTCGCAATCGGCACACCACCGTCACGCGCAATCCTTGCATGTCCTTCATAATCATCGGGGATAGTGGGTTCTTCCAACCAATACACATGATATTCACGAAACTGTCGTGCGGCTTTAATCGCATTTTCGACTGTCCAACGCATATTGGCATCGACCATCAAGGGCATATCCGCCCCAATCAAATCACGAACAGCTGCCACGCGTTCGACATCTTCGCGCAGGTTAGCGCATCCGACCTTCATCTTGATGGCACGAAATCCTTTGTTGATATTTTCGCGTGTTTGTTCCAGTAATTCTTCAGTAGACAGTTGGAGATCAATCCCACCTGCATAAGCACGTGCTTGACCTGAATAGCCACCTAAGATTTTCCATAAGGGTTGTTTTTCGTAGCGTCCCTTTAAATCCCATAGGGCGACATCTACAGCCGCGATGGCAAAGGAGACCAATCCCCCACGCCCGATATAATGTGAACGCCACCACATCTTTTCCCACAATTGATTGATACAGAGGGGGTCTGCACCCATCAGCATAGGTTTGATTTCGCGTTCAATCAGGGAACGAATGGCTGCCCCACCCAAGCCAATTGTGTAGGTATAGCCAGTCCCAACGACATCTTCATCGCTTGTGATTTGTACCATGACGACTTCAAAATGGGTCATCTGACCGTGCATTGCATCGGTCATGGGATGCGTGAGTGGGAGTCGAAAATGTTTGCAATCTATCGAAACGATCTTCATTAGAATATCCTTTGTCGGTGCTGGTCTGGCTATATCAGTAATGAACTATGAATAATTAACATAGAGTGTTTTCTTCTGCAAATAGCCCTCAAGACCGTATTTGCCGTCCTCACCACCCAACCCACTGAGGCGATACCCGTGATGAAAACCTTGTACCAATTCGCCAATGCCACGATTGACATAAATTTCGCCAAATGACAATTTATCTATTACGCCCATCACACGCTTTATATCGCCTGTGAAGAGATAGGCTGACAAACCGTAATCGCTGTCATTAGCGAGCATGATCGCTTCTTCAAAGCTGTCTACGCGTTGGACTGGCACAATTGGACCAAAAATTTCTTGCTTCATAATAGTCATATCATGGCTGGTGTTGACCAATACAGTTGGTTCAAACCAATGGCCGTTAGCATAATTGCCTTCACGCAAACGCCGTCCTCCGATAGCTACTTCTGCACCTTGTTCAACGGCTTGTTTGACGAGATTCTCTAATTTTTCGACTTCTGAGCGGTTGACCTTGGGGCCAATATGCACATCGGAGAAGGGGTCACCGACTTTGAGTCTAGATACGCCATCAATGAACCGCTCCATAAAGGCATCGTAGATTGCACTGTGAACATACATACGTTCATTACAGGTACAGACTTGTCCACAATTGGCGAAACGTGCCGTAATAGCCGCGTCTACAGCTTTATCTAAGTCGGCATCATCCATGACAATAAATGGAGCTTTACCACCTAATTCTAGGCGAATGGTTGTGATATTGTCAGCAGCAGCTTTATAGACTTCACGCCCTGCTCGAACACTGCCTGTTAATGTTACCAGTTGCGTAATTGGGTTGCGGACGAGGGCTTCCCCTATCGTCTGTCCATAACCTGTGACGAAGTTAATCACACCTGCGGGGAAACCAACCTCTTCGGCCAGTTTTCCAAGTTCCAAGACCGTCACTGGAGTATCGAAGTGTGTGAGGATAACGACGGTATTGCCTGTCACAAGTGCTGGACCGAGTTTGCGCCCGGCAAGTGCTAGCGGGAAATTCCACGCGACCAAGCCAACCACGACACCATAGGGTACACGTTGAATCCAGATTTGCTCATTTGGGAAGTCGGATGGGAAGATATCACCTTCGATACGTCGTGCCGCTTCAGCAGCATAGCGTAAGAAATTGGCTGTTGCACCGACTTCACCCTCGGCTTCTGCCAAGACTTTGCCCTGTTCAGTTGAAAGTAGGGTCGCGAGGTGTTGTTGATTGTCTAAGATTTTGTCTGCGAGTTGATGGAGTAGTTGAGCGCGTTCTATCGGAGGGGTGGCTGCCCATTGGGCTTGTGCCTTTTGTGCAGCAACTAATGCCAGTTGAGCATCATCGCTTGTACCTGCTGGTACAGTGGCGAATACTTGCTCATTGGCTGGGTTTTCTACATTGATTGTTTCGCCTGATGTCGAATTGACCCACTGACCATCAATAAACATTTTATAATGATCGACACCATCGTTATGCTGTTTCATTAATACACCTTTTTTCAAAGAAATAATTTCATAAATGTTGTTTTGATGACACTTGATGTATTGAGACTGCAACAAAAACATTTTTCATTGCACATAATTTAAATTATTTTTGTCACATTGTCAAGTGTACATTGTTGACAATTTGCAATCTGCAAATTATACTCCACTTATCAACATTCAGCATTCGTTGCAGTTCAAATAGATTTGAAATATTTTTTAGTGGAGAATTATTATGCGACGTTATTTGTTTCAACGTTTTATCTATATGATATTCTTGTTGTGGATGGTCTCTATTGTCACCTTTATTGTGATTCAATTGCCACCTGGTGATTATCTATCCACCTATATATCGCGCCTCGAACAACAATCAGGCGGTAATATCAGCGAAGAACAGATTGATGACCTCCGCAGGCAATATGGGCTAGATTTGCCGATACACGAGCGGTACTTCAAGTGGTTTGGGGCAGTGCTACAGGGTAACTATGGGTTCTCTTATGATTGGCAACAACCTGTACGCAATCTAATAGGTGAACGCCTCGCATTGACGTTTACGATTGCCATCATCAGTGCAATCTTCACCTATTCCGTCGCAATACCCATCGGTATTTATTCGGCAGTAAACCAATATTCCTTTGGAGATTACTTCTTCTCGATTATTGGGTTTATTGGTTTGTCGATACCAAACTTCATGTTGGCACTGATTCTTCTATATGTTGTTTTCAAAGTCTTTGGGGTCAATTTAAGTGGATTATTCTCTCCAGAGTTCATTGACCAGCCGTGGAGCTTGGCGAAGGTCGGTGACTTATTGAAGCACCTACCGATCCCAGTGATTGTGATAGGTACAGGTGGGACGGCGGGTTTAATCCGTGTTTTGCGCGGTACACTGCTGGATGAGCTAAATAAGCAGTACGTCATCACGGCACGCAGTAAAGGGGTTGGCGAGACAAAATTACTCTTTAAGTACCCTGTTCGCATCGCGCTTAATCCACTGGCAAGTAGCCTTGCATGGTTATTCCCTGCCTTGATTTCTGGCGGGACAATTACAGCGGTTGTCTTGGGATTGCCGACAGCGGGTCCCATGTTGCTCCGTGCTTTACTTACACAAGATACCTTTCTGACAGCGACCTTGCTCATGTTTATCAGTATCTTGACCGTCATCGGCACATCTGTGTCCGACATTGTCTTGGTCATGCTTGACCCACGTATCCGCATGGAACGTGGCGCAGCGTAGCAGGTAAACAAGGAGCATATCATGCAATTCTTAAGACGAAACAAAAAAGCAAAAGAAATCGAACGTAGCGACGATTATTACTTCGCATCACAGTGGCAATTGGTCTGGCGTAAATACAAACGGCATAAATTGGCTTTGTTCGCCACAACGATTATCTTCTTGTTGTATTTTGTGGCGATTTTTGCCGACTTCTTCATGATTAACGATTATGACGAGCGCAATGTTAAATATGTATTCGCCCCACCACAGACACTACGCTTTGTAGATGAAGCGGGGACATTCCACCTAGTCCCCTTTGTCTATGATTTAACACAAGAACTTGACATGGACACCTTGGAGCGCATCTATACAGAAGATACAAGTCAACGCTATCATCTGCGTTTTTTTGTAGAAGGTGAGCCTTATAAACTGTTGGGACTGATTGATACCAACATTCATTTCTTCGGTGTGGATTCGCCGGGCGTCTACTTCCCATTTGGGACAGATGAATTTGGACGAGATTTGTATTCACGGACGATACTTGCGTCACGCATATCTTTGTCCATCGGCTTAATCGGTGTGACAATCAGCTTTATTCTTGGTAGTATCATAGGTGGGATTTCTGGCTATTTTGGTGGAATCGTGGATATGGTGATTCAACGTGTGATTGAATTTATCATCTCGATTCCACAAATACCACTTTGGATTGCCCTTGCGGCTGCCTTACCTGCGGATTGGTCATCAACACAGGTCTATCTGGGGATCACGGTGGTGTTGGCGACAGTGGGCTGGACAACCTTGGCGCGTGACGTGCGCGGTAAATTGCTGGAATTGCGTGAGGCAGATTTTGTGATGGCAGCACGTATTTCTAATATGGGCGATATGGAAATTATCATCAAACACCTCTTGCCTTCATTCGCAAGTTACCTCATCGTTATTCTAAGTCTATCTGTACCGGGAATGATTTTGGCAGAAACGGCACTGAGTTTTCTGGAAATTGGTATCCGCCCACCAGCAGTCAGTTGGGGAGTCTTGTTGCAAGATGCACAGAATATCCGTAGTCTGGCACAAAGCCCGTGGCTACTAATCCCTGGTATATTTGTCATTATCACGGTTTTATGTTTTCAGTTTGTCGGTGATGGTCTACGTGATGCCGCTGATCCTTACAAACAATAACTACTGGAGAAAAATCTATGCAAATTTACAGAACACTGCCACAAC
>CAYGTY010000049.1:0-15801 GCA_964352825.1 uncultured Anaerolineaceae bacterium | reverse complement strand
ATCCTCTGCGCGAAATCGAAATTTCCGAACGCTTTGATGTGAGTCGGGGTCCAGTACGGGAAGCATTACGTACGTTAACCCAACAGGGTTTGGTTGTTCTAGAACCTAACAAAGGCGTGCGCGTTGCCCCCTCGCCCAACAAAAGTGTTCGACCACTCATTATTGAATTACGCCGAAAAATCGAAACCTTTGTCATAGAAAGTAGTTTCGATCAGATCGTAAATACAGCTCTCACGGATTTAGAAACCATTCTCGGTGACATCAAGTTTGCATGCGAGAAAGAAGACACCATGGCTCTGGTTGAATATGATTTACAGTTTCACAAGCGAATTTTAGATTGCCATGAAGACCCTGAGCTATTCGCGATTTGGGAACCGATCATGATTCGGATGCTTATGCACTATGATCGGCATACCAATCTCATGGACAGTTATCACGAACATAAAGCCATTGTCGATGCGATTCGTGATGGGGATAAAGATGCTGCAATGAGTGCATTGCAGTTAAATATTCAGTAGGATTTTACTTAATACAGGAGATAACTATGCAAGCTGTATTTTATGAAGGGGATAGAAAAATTCGTGTAGGTACAAATGAACGCACTGCGCCACAAAAAGGTGAGGTTCAACTTAAGGTGTCCCATTGCGGAATCTGTGGCACTGATCTTCACATTTTTCATGGGGCGATGGATGGACGTGTGACCTTCCCACAGGTCCTCGGACATGAGATGTCTGGTACTGTTCATGAACTCGGTGAAGGTGTAACCGATGTTGCGGTGGGTGATCGCGTTGCGGTGATGCCACTTGCACCTTGTGGAGATTGCCCAGCGTGTGAGGCAGGACATAGCCATATCTGTCATAATCTTAAATTTTTGGGCATTGATACCCCCGGTGCATTCCAGAGTTATTGGACTGTACCAGCGTATACGCTCCATAAATTGCCCGATGATTTATCACTTAAACATGGTGCAATGATTGAACCTTTGGCAGTGGCATGTCACGATGTGCGCCTTGCCAACGTCAATGATGGCGACCAAGTGGTTGTGCTGGGAGGTGGTCCGATTGGGATATTGGTTGCGCTGGTTGCAAAACATGCAGGTGCTGATGTCCTCATCTCCGAGATTAACCCGTATCGTGTCGAACTCGCCAATACACTCGGTCTAGAAGCAGTCAATCCCACGGAGACAGATTTGGTCGAGTTGGTGATGTCTAAAACCAAAAACGCAGGTGCAGATATTGTATTTGAGGTGTCCGGGTCACAAGCTGGTGCAAATGTCATGACTGATTTGCTGCGTACGCGTGGCTTGGCAGTGATTGTCGCGATTTTTGCAAAGAAACCAGAGGTCGATTTGTTCCGTTTCTTCTGGCGTGAGTTGCGGATACAAGGTGTGCGTGTGTATGAATCGCAAGATTTTGCCGATGCGATTGCACTAGCAGCGACTGGTGAGCTACCCCTCGATGAGTTAATTACTGATGTTCGCCCCTTGAGTGCCCTCCAATCTGGCTTTGAGGACATGGAAAAAGGTGGCGACGCGATGAAAATCCTTTTGGAGATATAAACATGAGTATCCTTGAACAATTTAGCCTTGCTGGCAAGACTGCCCTTGTCACAGGTGCGCGTCGTGGTATCGGTAAGGCGATGGCAGTTGGTTTAGCCGAAGCAGGTGCAGACATCATTGCCGTCAGTGCTAGTCTGGAAGCCTCTGGCAGTGAAATCGAACAAGCGGTTATGGCATTAGGTAGAAAATTTGCAGGCTATCAATGCGATTTTTCTAGTCGGGAAGCCGTCCATGCCTTTATTGCACAAGTCACGAGTGACCACCCTGTGATTGATATTCTCGTCAATAACGCTGGCACAATCATGCGCGAACCTGCCGTAAATCACCCTGATGATTATTGGGACAAGGTGATTGAAGTCAACTTGAATGCTCAATTTGTCCTCAGCCGTGAAATTGGGAAAGGCATGATCGAGCGTGGGTCTGGCAAGATTATCTTTACCGCATCCTTGCTAACCTTCCAAGGGGGGATCACAGTTCCCGGGTATGCAGCTAGCAAGGGTGGTATCGGGCAATTGACAAAAGCCCTTGCCAACGAATGGGGCGGTCAAGGTGTACAGGTGAATGCGATTGCACCGGGGTATATCCGTACAGACAACACACAAGCATTGCAAGACAATCTTGCACGTCATGATGCGATTCTAGAGCGGATTCCCGTCGGGCGATGGGGTAATATTGATGACTTCAAAGGACCGATTGTGTTCTTAGCGTCGTCCGCCTCGGATTATGTGAATGGCGAAATCTTGGTTGTCGATGGGGGTTGGATGGGACGATAAGGGTCTCATCAGAAAGACTTAAATACCATGCAAACACAATTGAATACGCAGAACTTTAACTCGGGTTGGTTGTTCAACTTAGCGGATGACCCTACCTTCTCTTCAACATACTATAATGACGACGATTGGCGACAACTCCATCTGCCACATGATTGGAGTGTGGAGTTCTCTTTTGATGCTGAAAACGGTGATGGTGCAACCGCTTATTTGCTGGGTGGCATCGCTTGGTATCGCAAGCATTTCACGATACAACGGTCACCTGACCAACAAGTGTATATCCTCTTTGATGGGGTCTATAACAATTGCGAGGTGTGGTGTAATGGTCAGCCGATTGGGCGCAACCCCTATGGTTATTCACCCTTTTGGTTCGACCTCACGCCGTATCTTGACCCCAAGAGTGATGAGCAAGTGTTGGCGGTTCGGGTTGACCATAGTCGTTATATTGACAGCCGTTGGTATACAGGCTCGGGGATTTATCGTAATGTCAAACTGATAACCAAGTCGAAATTGCATATCCCGATTTGGGGTACATTTTTGACGACACCTGTAATCTCGGAAACGCATGCCCAAGCTGATTTACAAATCACCATCCGCAATGACTTTGATGTGGCGCAAACTGGCGTTATAGAGACCAAAATCTTCGCCGGAGATGGACAGTACGTCACCACAGTCAAGACAGAGTTCGCCATCGTAACCAATCAAGCCCATGATGTCACCCAGCATATCGATATTGATAGTCCGACTTTATGGCATCCCGATAACCCAGCCCTCTATCGTGCTGTCACGTCGATTTATGTTGGTGATGTTTGCCATGAGACCTATGAGACACCCTTTGGAATACGGTCAATCCGCTTTGATTCGCGTGAGGGTTTTTTTCTAAATGATGAGAATACGCTGATTAAAGGCGTTTGCTTACATCATGATGCAGGTCTAGTTGGGGCGGCTGTGCCTGATAGGGTGTGGCGACGGCGATTGTTAACCCTTAAAGCGATGGGGTGTAATGCGATTCGTACAGCTCATAACCCAAGTTCAGAAGCCTTTTTGGATTTATGTGATGAATTGGGCTTTTTGGTGCAAGTTGAGTTTTTTGATGAGTGGGATAACCCGAAAGATAAGCGACTCAACAAAAATGACCAGCACGATGATTACCTCTCACGCAGTTATACCGAGCATTTCGAAGAATGTGCAGAAGATGACTTGAAGCGCACGATGTTGCGAGACCGTAATCACCCTTGTGTGTTCCAGTGGAGCATTGGCAACGAAATAGAGTGGACTTATCCACGGTACGAAAATGCGACAGGTTACTTTGGCATGGATTCTAATGGTAACTACTTTTGGACAGTGCCACCCTATTCAGCCGACAAAATCAAAGCCATATTTGAAGACTCGCCACCCGACAAATATGTCCTCGCTGAAACTGCCCATAAACTCGCCAACTGGACGCGCGAACTGGATACAACTCGCCCTGTTGTTTCTAACTGTATATTGCCTTCTGCCAGTCATGTTACGGGATATGCTGATGCACTTGATATTGTCGGCTATAGTTATCGTCAAGTAATTTACGACTTGGGGCATGATCTCTATCCCGATAAGGTGATTATGGGGACGGAAAATCTCGGTCAATGGCATGAATGGAAACACGTAATTGAGAGACCCTTTATTAGTGGGATATTTGTTTGGACGGGAATCCATTATCTAGGTGAAGCACATGGTCGCTGGCCACAAAAAGCCCTCGCTTGTGGCATGATTGACCTCGCAGGATTTCCTGAAGCGTCATATCACATGTTCAAATCGCTATGGACGGACACATCCCATATCCACATCGCAACACAAGTAGTGGGAAAATCGCCGTATCATTTGAATGATGAGGGTCTGGTGGTTGAAGATATTGAGGGGCAGTGGCAATATCGTCTATGGGAATGGCATGAGGTCAATGAACACTGGAATTATCAAGATGGCGAGCTAGTGACAATTGAGGTTTATACGAACTGCGAAACAGTTGAACTCTTTCTCAATAATGAGAGCCTCGGCATGCAATATCTGAACAAGCAGGATGACCATGTCTTGAAGTGGATTGTTCCGTTTGCGTCAGGACAAATCGAAGCGCGCGGAACAACACATGAAGGTCAGCTAACCACCACGCAATTACAGACTGCTGGCGAGCCAACTACTGTTCACTTGGATGTTGACCAGACGATCCTCTATGCAGATGGATATGATGTCGCACATGTGGTGGCACAGTTGTTGGATGACAATGGCAATCCTGTGCGCCATGTGGAGCGTGAACTCGTTTTCTCGGTTGACGGAGTTTGCAAGGTGCTGGGTGTTGATAATGGATCGATACGGAGTGTACAAGATTACCAGTCCAATCGTGTAGTGACCGCACAAGGTCGTGCATTGCTTATTGTTCAAGCCATGCAAGAAGCAGGTAGCATATCAATTAGGGCAGATTCAGTCTCACTCGCAAGTGATACTGTGTAGATTGAAAGTCAGATGTAAGTGTTTACGAATTAGTTCTACTCAGCGAAGGGCATATTCGTAGATTGTGTGTGTCGCAATAGTACAAACAACAACCCACCACCAACGAATGACGACACACTTATTATCGTTACCGATGCACTTGCCAGCAGATGCGTCAGAATTTGGACAGTCCCTAGATAGACAAGTTGGATAGCAATGACACGCAAAAAACGACGCATGAGGGTTTGGTTCTGGATAGCATTTGAGTAGTAGCGTTCTAGCAGTGGGAAGGCAATAATCCCGATAATCGCAATGAGAATGATGCTAAAGATACTGGCGGATTGTTGGATAGCATAAAATGCGCCCAGTTCCTCAAATGCACCTTCTTGGTTAAAGCGACTGACCAGTACTAACATCAAGATATGGGTACTGGTCAACATGAGATAACCAATGGCAATATTAATTAGCAATAACGGATAGACTAGGATTGCTAGTATATTTTGGCGCATGATGTTTCGCCTTTATGACTATGAGCCGTTTAGAAGATATTGTGGTTGTTGGATGGCACATAATTCAAAGGATAAGTAAATCTCGGATCCATATCGAAACGAAGGATATAATTCCAAAGCGAACCACGTTCATCAATATGGCACATGCCCCACTGGATGCCTTGTAGTGGATAATCGTCGCTGGTTTCGGGACGATATGCCCCACCTGCTTGAGGTGAATTAAGTATGCTCGACATGATTTCAAAATTGACACCATCAGGCGCGTATTGGATGGTCTCTTTTTCTGGTCCATCGCGGTTAAGCAATGCGACTATCCCACCTTGATATTGCCAGAGTAATGTTTCGTGACCGCTGTTGGTAATTGGATTCAATTCCGAATGGGTGTATGGTCCTGTGATGTTGTCCGCCATTGCGACACCCCAACGTGTATCAACACCTGCATATTTTTTGCGTTGCCCACGATGGGTTTCGTGTTGTTGCCAGCTACCACATTTGTAGTAGAGATGGAAACGACCATTGTAAGCGAATAGAATTGGGTCATGGGTCACACCACGGAAATATCCTGTGTTGTAACTGTCCTCATCATCAAACCAGTAACCAGCATCCATTGGCTCAATAATCGTCGAGTCCACTTTTTCCCACGGTCCATCTGGGGAATTAGCCACTGCCATACCGACACTTTCCGTTCCGCCATCATAGGTAGTTGCGGATGTTTGGGTTTGATAGACCAGATAATATTTGTCCTCATGCGCCATTACGTCAGGTGTACAGACCGTACGATCATCAAATGCCCCTTTATCACCTCGCACTACTGCACAGCCTTGTTCTGCCCAATTGATACCATCCAACGAAGTAGCGTACCATATGTCGGCTTTGTCCCACGGAAATATCTTGAGATCTGGGTCGCCGTGATGGCTCTGACCAAAATAGACTCCGATGGACTTAGTGTAATAAACATAATATTTATCGTTTACTTTGATTACACTGCTAGGGTCTCTGCGGTGGATGCCTTCTTCATATCCCAAACCGTTGGCAGATGTATAGGTAAAACCACATAACCACTCACTTTGTCCGCTGGGATATTGTGATGCTCTCTTGCTGGCTGCACTTAATTGCTTGCTCATATTGACCTCACAACCTTCGTTTTGAATACAGTAACTCTATATTGATTATGTTTATGGTGATAATTAGTCAGACGATTCTTGTTCGGCAAGAATACGTGCTTTCCACTCATCAGGTAATCGAACATCATCTTGAAAATGGGTATGCTCATTGAGTCGTGGATTACGATCTTTAAATTCAGGATGACGGTTAGCGCGACTGAGTTCACAATCGAAGCGCACAATGAAGGACTTTCGACGCTTATGATCGATAATGTGGCACAGCCCCCACGTAATACCTTGCCCGTCGCCATTATCTAAGAAGGCATCGGGACAATATGGACCTGCTGCATTGGGTGGCAGTTGTACATGGGCTTTGGGTTCAAAATTGAGTCCATCGGGCGCATATTGCACCGTATCTTTTTCGGGTCCATCAAGGATGAGTAATGATGCAATGCCATCACGATAAGGCCAGAGCATGGTTTCATGTCCTGCGTTGGTTAGGGGATTTAAATCGGGTTTGATGTAAGGTCCTTCGGGATGATCGGCAATAGCTACCCCTTGTGCCATGAGTAGATAGCCATCTGGATGTTGTGGCCATTCCTTAGGTGCACCTTTATAGTAGAGCCAGATTTTGCCCTGATAAACCAGCGGATAGGGGTCATGGATGGCACAACTATCCCATTCACCATCTGCGCCTTGCTCGACAACAGGGCGATCTAGGCGTGTCCAGGGACCGTCTGGCGAATCTGCCCATGCCATACTCACACTAACACAATCATGTGCATCCCAGATTTGGGTGAAGGTTTGATAATAGAGATAATATCGTCCTTTATAAACGAGAATGTCAGGTGTCGATAAGGAACGGTCTCCATATGTACCTGTCCCTGCGCGACCAACAGCGACACCCTGTTCCTCCCAATGGAAGCCATCTTTGGACGTTGCATAGCAAATATCAGCTAAGTCCCAATCGACAATGGGAATATCTTCTGTGCCTGCTTCGACATTGTCTCGTCCAACGGGGTCTTGTTCGGTGATACGTCGTGTATACCAAACATAGTACGTGTCATCGACCTTGATGACTTTGGAAGGGTCTCGGCGTGAGACAGACATCTCGGATTCGTCTTTACCAATGCCCGTCAGGCGTGAATATTTGAAGGTTGTATAGAACTCGTTATAGGCATCTTGGTCGCCATTCCAATTATCATAGAAGCGTTGCATCGCTTTGCTGAGTGGACGGTCCGTGGGTTTGTTATTAGGTAGTTGATTAGGAAACGCAGAATGTGTAGACATAATCATCCTTAAAAGTATTGGCGTAAGTAATTTTTAGAGATGTTGCAAAATGTGATCAATCTAATTATAATTTTGTTAATTGTAGACAATTTACAAAAAGTTGTCAACAAATTGAACTAGCATGCAATTCGGGATTAAACTCATAATTTGAATTAGATTTTATGTGTGGAGCGTTTTATGAAATATGATTTTATTGTGGTAGGCGCAGGTTCGGCAGGCTGTGCAGTTGCAGCGCGTCTGAGTGAGAGTGGGCAGTATACGGTACTGTTGTTAGAAGCTGGTGGTCCTGACGATAACCCTGATATTCATATCCCTGCACACTTCTCCAATTTATTCCACACAGACGACGACTGGGATTATGAGACTGTACCCCAAGTAGGTCTGAATAATCGCAAAGAATATGTGCCACGCGGTAAAGTCTATGGTGGGACAAGCTCGATGAATGCAATGGTTTATCAGCGTGGGCATCCTGCCGATTATGACCAGTGGGCGGAAATGGGTAATGAGGGCTGGAGTTATGCGGATGTGTTGCCTTACTTCAAGAAAATGCAACATCAGCCACGCGGTGCATCAGAACATCATGGTGTTGATGGACCTGTGCATACATCCGACCCACGCGACCCCAATCCGCTTAGTCTAGCTTTTGTCGAAGCAGCACAACAAGCTGGTTATGCACATAATGATGACTTCAATGATGGTGAACAAGAAGGCTTTGGTCTTTATCAAACAACACAAAAAAATGGTGAACGTCATAGTACAGCGGTTGCGTATTTGCACCCTGCCCTTGACCGCGACAACTTCACAGCTATCCCTTATGCACATGTGACCAAGCTCCTGTTGGATGAGACACGCTGTATTGGGGTTGCGTATTATCATGAGGGAGAAGTAAAAACGGCTCATGTGAATCATGAGGTCATCTTATGTGGTGGTGCGTTAAATTCACCGCAATTGTTGATGCTGTCGGGAATTGGTTCTGCTGACCATCTCGCTGAATTGGGGATACCAGTAGTGAAAGACCTTGCTGGTGTTGGACAAAATCTGATGGATCATATGCAAGTGCCTGTTGCCTTTCATTGTACCCAGCCGGTGTCACTGGTCGCCAAAGATGACCTCGTCCAACGTCAGAGCTATAAAGACAACCGCATGGGTTTGTTAACTTCCAACTTAGGGGAAGCAGGTGGGTTTATCAAGCTACACTCGCAATCGCGCTCACCTGAACTGCAATTTCATTTTGGACCGGATTGGTTTATCCGGCATGGATTTGAAAGCCCCACAGGTCATGGATTTACAGTACTCGCTGGACTGGTTGGGACAAAGAGCATCGGAGAATTGAAATTGCAGTCTAATGATCCGCTTGCACCACCCCTCATAGACTTCGCATGTCTGACAGATGAAGCAGATGTGCAAGTTTTGCTGGAGGGTGTCAAAATCGCGAGGCGAATCGTTGCAACGCCAGCATTTGATGATTATCGCGGTGATGAGTTCCTACCGGGTGCAGATGTTCAATCGGATGAAGACCTCATCGACTATATCCGGAATTTTGCGACGACTATCTATCATCCGGTGGGGACATGTAAAATGGGACATGATCAGAGGGCAGTGGTCAATGATCGCTTGCAAGTACATGGTATAGAAGGGCTCCGCGTTGCCGATGCTTCGATCATGCCATTTATAGTAAATGCAAATACCAACGCTCCATGTATTATGATTGGTGAAAAAGTTGCTGATTTGATACTCGGTGATTACCTGTAGTCAAGTCGTGCGATTAAATGGAGCAAACACGATGAGCAAAAATCTCGAAGGAAAAAGCGCAATTGTTACTGGAGGCGGGCAGGGCATCGGACGTGGGATTGTTGAATGCCTCGTTGCACAGGGCGCAAAAGTAACTATCGCAGAAATTTCTACGGCAAATGGTCAGAGTCTTGCCAATGTACTCAGCGAACAAGGTCACGATGTCTTGTTTGTGGCAACTGATATTCTGTCAGAAGTTGATATTGAAAATGCAATTCACATGCACATTGAACACTTCGGGAACATTGACATTCTCGTAAACAATGTCGGGCGCAATCAAAATTTTGATGCTAGCCAGATGACAGTTGATGAATGGCAAACATCGCTGAACTTGAATCTTCGCGGTGCATGGCTATGTAGCAAACATGCTTTACCTGCAATGGTAGAACAGAGTAATGGGGTCATCATCAATATTGCCAGTGTGCACGCGACGATGACGCTCTATAACAACTTCCCCTACAATGTCGCTAAGTCCGGTATTTTGGGCTTAACGCGAAGTCTAGCATTGGATTGGGGACCTAGAGGCATACGGGTTGTAGCGGTCAGCCCCGGATATGTACGGACACCTCCTGTGATAGATAGTTTCAATACAGCCACCGAACCAGAAGCTGAGGAACAGCGTGTGATAGATTTGCATCCCATTCGGCGCATTGGTGAACCGGAAGATATCGGCAATTTAGTTGTATTCTTAGCCAGTGATGCCGCCAGTTATATCACTGGTACAGAAATTATTATTGATGGTGGCATTTCTGCCCGCTATGCAGATTAGGATATACCATGACACTGCCTGAGAATATTGATATTGAAAACCCACAACAACTGCTAACATATTTACATCATACAAACCGTATACAGAAGAACGAATCTTCCAATTTTGTTAATTTGCAAGGTGGCGTTTCCAATCGAACTGTATGGGTTCAGCATCGGGATGGTAACGACTGGATTCTCAAACAAGCCCTCGAAAAATTACGTGTGCAGGTAGACTGGTTTAGCGCACCCGAACGCATCCACAGGGAAGCACTGGGTCTGCGCTGGGTATCGAAAATTATCCCTGAACACGTTCCAACATTTATATTTGAGGATATGGATTTTCATATTCTGGCAATGTCCGCAATCCCTCAACCGCATGAAAACTGGAAAGTCTCATTATTGAATAACACCCCTATGATTCATCATGCAGTTCAATTTGGTCAGTTATTATCACAAATTCATAATGCAGTAGATGATTACCCTGAAATTGCAACTAGCTTCGCCGAACGCAGATTCTTTGAAGAATTACGTCTGGAACCGTATTATGCGTACACGGCCTCTCAAGTAGTTGCCGCAGAGCCATTTTTGACTCAACTCATTGCTGATACTGGTAAACGAATTCAAGCACTGGTTCATGGTGATTACAGTCCGAAGAATGTATTGCTGTATGGAGATCAGCTTTTCATTTTGGATTATGAAGTGATTCACTTTGGTGATCCAGCATTCGATATTGGCTTTTCGATGACCCACTTTCTGAGCAAAGCACACTATCGAGCACCACAGCGCCAGACATTTATTCAGATGGCACAGACATACTGGCAAACATACGCAAACACTATTGCAGAACATTTTGTGTCACAGTCGCTCGAAATCTATGCAGCACGCCATACCTTAGCCTGTATGTTGGCACGGGTTGCAGGACGGTCGCCATTGGAATATCTGGATACAACTTATCAGGAACGGCAACAGGATATCGTTCTTGACCTAATAAAACGAGACGTAAAAACCATCCCCGATCTAATTACACAATTTGCAGATAGATTGGAAAGTAGCAATGGCAACAATTAAATCCGTTTCAGCAATCGAGATTTTAGATAGTCGTGGGCGACCGACATTACTGGTTAGATGTGCGTTTACTGATGGTACAGTTGGGCAAGCATCGGTTCCATCTGGTGCATCGACGGGACAGGCGGAAGCATTAGAACTACGGGACAAGGATCCCAATCGCTATGGTGGGTATGGGTGTTTGCAGGCAGTGAGTAATGTCAACAACGATATTAACGCACACCTTGAAAATGCTAGCTTTGATACACAATCACAGCTTGACCAGATGTTAATTGAGCTTGATGGAACACCCAATAAATCCCGTTTAGGCGCAAATGCGATTTTGGGTGTGTCGCTTGCGTTTGCCCGTGCATTGGCAAATCAACAGGAAACCGATCTGTATCAATATTTTGCCGGACTATCACGGCAAACTCCGAAACTCCCACGTCCCATGATCAATTTGTTTAGTGGTGGTATCCATGGGGGAAAACAAACCGCCATTCAGGATATTCAAATTGTCGCACCGCATGCAGAAACTATCAGTCGCACGCTAGAAATTGTCTCCGATGTGTTTCGTGCTGCTGCTAGACGTGCGGCGGACCAATATGGAATGCGACTACTTACAGCAGACGAAGGTGGTCTAGCGCCACCATTTCAATCTTCAACCGAGATGTTTACCGAAGCCGTTGCTAGTATCGAACAGGCAGGATATGAAGATGTTGTTTTGACAGTTGATGTTGCAGCTACTCACTTTTATGAATCCGGGAAGTATCACATTGATGATGATATTCTGGATAGCCACTCGATGACAGAACGTGTTGCTGAATGGTGCGCCAAATTTCCGATCATTAGTGTAGAAGATGGGCTGGCAGATACAGACTGGAACGCATGGCATGATTTATATCAGCAAATAGGGACGAATCAGATGGTGCTGGGTGATGATCTGCTTTGTACAAATCCAGAGCGAATTCGGCGAGCCATCAAGGAACAATCTGCCAATAGCCTACTGCTGAAAGTCAATCAAATCGGGACATTGAACGAAGCGTTGGAAGCCGATCACCTGGCACGAAATGCCGGATGGAAAGTCGTCGTCAGTGCGCGTAGCGGAGAAACAGAAGACGATTGGTTAGCGGATTTGGCGACAGGCGTTGCAGGGGATTACATCAAAGTCGGCTCCATTACCCAATCGGAGCGTCTCGCAAAATACAATCGGTTGCTCGTGATTGAACAGACTACTGATTTAGCATTATAAAGATTATCTCGGCGAAGAGGTTAAAATGGTTTTTCAAAATAGATTTAACGGACAAGTTGCAATTATCACCGGTGGAGCAAGTGGTATCGGTTTGGCAATTGGCACACGAATCGCCCAAGAGGGTGGTAGGGTAATATTGGTTGATTTAAATCAGTCTGCTTTGGATGAAGCGAAAGCATCAATTGATGGTGTCACGGGCATGATTGATACGATGTCTGCTGACATCACTTCACCAACAGCCGTGCAAGAACTGATGCAATCTGTGGTCGAAAAGCATCATAAAGTAGATATTGTTGTCAACAGCGCAGGAGTTGCCGGACCAACTGCAACCAAGATCAGCGATTATAATGTTGAAGACTTCCGCAAAGTAATTGACGTAAATTTGATCGGCTCATTTATTGTCACAAAGTATGCGATTGAAGCGATGGAACCGCATGGCTATGGACGTGTTCTTTTGCTTGCTTCTATCGCAGGTAAAGATGGTAATCCCGGCATGGCAGGTTATACTACTTCAAAATCTGGTGTAATTGGACTCGTAAAGGGTATTGGTAAAGAATATGCAGATACAGGGATTACAGTTAATGGTCTTGCACCAGCAGTGATTGCTACTCCTATGAATCTGCAAACGGCGGAAGAACAACTTGAGTATATGAAAAGTAAAATCCCAATGAACCGCCTCGGAACTGTTGATGAGGTAGCCTCTCTTGCCTGCTGGATCATTTCAAGAGAAGCTTCCTTTAATACAGGTGTTATCTTTGATTTATCCGGCGGACGTGCAACTTATTAATTACTTGTGTTTGATCCTTTGTACTTTAATGTTGGAAAACATGCTCTAGGTCAGTTAGAAATATAATATTTGAAGGCATAAATGAGCTACCTATCCAATAAATATTCCATCCTCGTCGCATCCATTGGATAGGAATACCCTGCCTGAGTAGCTTGCGGGCTATCGCTTGTATCGGTGGATAGCGTTTACCTGTCGCATCTTGTAAAAAGCAATATTGAATTGTTATACCTGCACATCGAGCGAGCCCTTTGTGTGGTATCTGGTGGATGTTGTCGGGTGTGATGTCGGTTGCGTAAAGAATCTGCTGGCACTGTATGTCGTCAAGTTTGATGTATCGCTGAAGCGTGCGAACACAGACATTCAGCCGCTTAGCAAGCCACGCCTGACTATACTTGCCTGCTCTCCGTCGAATCAGTTCACGATTGAGTGCTGAGCGATATATTTGGGGTGATCGAATGTCATCGAGTGTAATCGGGTCTGCACCTTTGCTTTTGATGTTGAATAAGTCAAGCAGTCGTCCGATGGTCGGGATAATGTATTCTTGCGCTGGTCGATGTGCTGGACTTTTGTCCCGTTTTGTCGTAGGAACAAATACGCATGTATTTGTTACCGTTTTAAGCATTTTAGAATCCGTAGCCTCATCCAGTGTATCAGGTGTGAATGTGAGGGCGTTGCGGATGGAGCGTCTGCCGATGCCGTGGGGTGCGAGTAGGGTGCAGATGTCACGTTCGGTCACGCGCGCACCTGCCGACTGTCCGACAAGTTTCAATCCTTCGTACACGCGCAAAAATGCTGTGCCATGTTTATGTTTCAGGATAGCTTCGCGCAGATGGTTAGGTACATAGCTGGCATGGGCTTTGACCGCAATGCGATTGGATTTTGGTCGCGCTGGACGTTTGAACACACTTCGCAACGTCAGGTGCGCTCCTCGCTGACGCTGAAATATGGTTTCGGGTTTATGTCGCGTCACAGGTGGATGCTGAACATGTTCTTGCGATAAAACTACTTTCACCGTATCAAAGTCATAACCTTCATCGCGCATCATACATCCCACACGAAACAGTGCCTGATTCCGACTCTGGAATTGCTGGACAAAGGCTTCATATATCGACGTAAAATAATTAAGTGAGCCTGTTTTGGGGATATGTTCAACTGATGGTTGTGACATGACAGATCGTGCGATACCAAAAACGGATAACACTTCATCAAGTTGCTTCTGTGAAAGCTGTTTTACAGGTGAATCATTGAATACTTCCCATACGCCGCCTGCAATCTGCGAACCTGCACCGACAACATAGCTACCCTCTGCCTTGAGATCACCGCCACGAATTTTGGTCGTCTTGACAGGGAAATCGACTTCAAAGTAAAAGTGCAATGTGCCACGTCCACCCGACTTCACAATGTAGGTATGGGTGAGCTGTGGAAACTTCTGGATAAACTTTACTTGTGCCTCTACTACGTCAAAATCAATCACGATCAGTCGAGAAACTTGCCCGCAGACAATGCCGTAAGCAGATATGTTGGCATTAAACCAGTTTTCAATTTGTTCATTAGAGGCATGTTGTTTCTGATACGCTTGCCATGAAATTCGTGGTTGCTTGCCTGTGGCTCGATTACGTCCACCTTTGAGAGGAATAACCGAATAACCACACTCATGGGCGTTGAGAGCGTGAGACAACACTGTATTCGGTTCGGTAAATAGGCGAGCTGAAGAAAGCTCAGCGTGAACTGAGGTCATGGCATGTCACCTTGCAACACGAAGTTAGAATCTGACAAGAAAGCAGAGAAAAAGTGACGCTATGCAGTTGCAGGCAAGTTCGAGGTGTGATAATCTTTAATTGTCTTGATTAAAAATGATCACATCTGTTGCCTGCCCAGATCAAAATTGGTGGGTTTTTTGTTTTATGGGTGGTGCGCGAATATTCATATTTCCTCCAAAATGTTTACGCGCGTAAACATTTCCTCTACTAAATTTGAGATAATCGAGATTTTACGCGAATAAGAAATTCGATGGTTTCGTCCAATTGACTTTGTGCATGTTGTAACGACTTCTCATCTCTTACCAACTGTGCAACGAATTCTTGTTCATCATCTGTATTAAGTTGTTTCATAGATTTCACAAAACGATTGATATATGCAGATTGACTAGAATTTGTTGGAATATCTGGATCCTCAATTCCCTTCTCACATATCTGTTTCACTTGGCGACCGGAAAGATTAAACTGTATGATCTGCTGTACCATTTCACTTTGGTCATTTTCAGAGAGTTGTAAAACAAATCGCAGTGGATACTCGTCAATATTATGCCTATCAGCTAACTCCATAGCTTCGTCCGATAATTGTAGTAATGCTTTGTATTGACTAAATCTTGCTCTATCGATTCCTCCCATCGCGTTTAGAATCGCGTCTGTAAACTCACGTTTGCCACGCAGTGACCCTACCTCGTTATGATGGACACAAAAATGATCTCCTTTTAAACTAAAA
>CAYGTY010000048.1:0-33854 GCA_964352825.1 uncultured Anaerolineaceae bacterium | reverse complement strand
CTTGGCGGTTTAATTTCTTACATATCTCGTGGATAGGGTAACAGTTATTGTAAAATACAGATCATCAAGAGTTAACCAAGATTTTACCTTTATCGGAAGTATGTTGTTTATAGTTTACTATACCATATAGACAACACATAATAATCATCCGAGGTGAAACAATGCGGATTAACCTAATTTTATCTGTTCTGATTTTACTCGCATCGAGTTTGGGTGTCTTGGCACATGACGATGACGATCATGACCCGATTATCTTCGAGTTCTATAATATCGAAATGCCACTTTCCGAAACAGGGCTAGACCCTGCATGTATGGGCAAAGATGAAGCCTTCTTGCATCATGCCAGTATGGTCGCTATCAGTTGTGATGAAAACTTCATGACAATAGAATCCTTTAGTTTTGCTGTCCATGAGATGATGGTGGGGATTACCCTGTGGAATGGTCAAGTTCCTGTACCGCAACCTATCATCGGGGAAAATTCATGGCAAATCCCAATGAATCCTGTTTTATCAGGTGTGAATACGCCAACTGTCGGGCAAGGTCCGATTGCTGTTGCCGTCAACGGTGTGATGATATTTAATCCAACCAAACAAGACGGGGTTTATGCCCTAGATAGTGACCCTTATTTGATTGGGGAACTCGATTATTGTGGTGGGCATAGTGGGCGCGGTGATGATTATCATTATCATATCGCCCCTGTGTGTATCTTAGACCACCTATCGAATGAATCGGATGGCATATTACCGATTGCTTATGCACTAGATGGTTTCCCAATTTATGGATTTACCAATGCTGATGGCAGTACACCTGCGCTAGATGAGTGTAACGGCGAATTTGATGAAAACGGTAATTATCATTATCACGCCACAGCCGATTACCCTTATATCAATGGATGCTTCAAAGGGGCATTTGATACAAGTATGCAACCGCCACAGCATCCGATTCGTGAAGCCATCATGGGACAAACATCGCCACATGTCTTAATCACCGCTTTATATCAAGATGATACCCAAGCGATTCACATGGAATATGAGGTCGATGGTGTGCTTCATGCCATTATCTATCACGAAGTTGATGCCCTATGTTTTGAGTATCAATTTGTGGATGATGTCGCCAATAATATCGTCAGCTCAACCGAGACCTATTGCCGTAATGAAAATGGACCGAATAATAATCCACCACCCAATGATGGGAATCCGCCACCTCGTAATGACAGTAATCCACCGCCGAGGAATGATGGAGACCCACCACCATCAAATCCTTAATGTAGCTGACCCGACGATTACCCTACGTGTAGCTTGACCGAGACAATAACATCAGCTAGGCTAGGCGCATGAAATATCAGATAATTTAGATAGTCGATGAGATTTTATGAACCCATCTTTTGATATGAACGACACACAACCCAATCTTGTCTCAGTTCATCAACAAGCTACACCTACATGGCGACGAATGCTTGGTTTATTGAGCTTATTAGGTGCGATTGCCTTGACACTGGCGACGATTTTCCTCATTGTCACTGCACCGACTCCAAATCAAGCTCCTCCACCTGATGTCGATAGCGTCGCGCAAGCTGTTACGGATAGTCCAACAGAAGAAGCAACAGTTGTACCCACAGATAGTCCACCGACCTCTGCACCTGCTGACGATACCAACACGGATACACAGAGCCAGACGGCGCAAGAGTTGCCCACACTCAGTACAGAACGCATTAATCTGATTTTGGCGACACCGATTCAGCCAGTGGATGAAGAAACGGTACAAGAAAACACAGGGCTGAGTTACGATCCGTTCACGATTATCCCAAATCGCGCACGGTCACAGATGACAAGTTATACCGTTGTGCGTGGCGATACGATTGATGCGATTTCTGACCGATTTGGCATTAGCCGAGAAGCGATTGCATGGTGTAATGATTATCGTCTAGCCCTCGTGTTGCGCCCTGGGGATGTGGTGAATATCCCACCGACTGATGGAGCATGTCATACCGTGCTAGCCAGTCAAGGTAAAGACATTACAGCAATTGCGGCAGAATATAATGTTAGCGACCCTTATGTTGTTATTGACTCGCCTGCCAATGGTTTACCAGATATTTCACCTGAGACCTTATTACCATCAGGGCAACGTCTCTTTATTCCCGGTGGACAAGGTCCGATTATCACTTGGGATGCACCTGTCGAACAAGATGCCGCAGGTAACGTGATTGCATTTGCTCCGGGGCAAGCAGGCAGTTGTGGTTCGGTTGCTGGGGGTGGTGCGTTCTGGTCAAACCCATTACCGAGTGGGACATATATGCGCGGTTTTTATGCTGGACATAGTGGGCTTGACCTTGCCGCATCGGAAGGAACACCTATCTTTGCTGCCAACAGTGGACCTATTCTCTATGCAGGTTGGAATAGTTGGGGCTATGGGAATACGGTTGTCATCGGACATGGTCCATTCTCCACGCTCTATGGTCATATGAGTAGCTTAGCAGTAGCTTGTGGAAATACCGTTTCGGCAGGTCAAGTGATTGGCTATGTCGGTAACACAGGCAATTCATCAGGTCCGCATCTTCACTTTGAAATTCGCTATCAGAACCAACCCCAAGACCCCTCGCAAACAGCAGGGATTGGCTGGTAACAGACATCTATTGGGGGCGTATGAAAATCTGCGCTCCCGACTTGTAACCCTCCAATTTGCCGAAGCCGTTGACAGCATTTCCCTAACGTGTTACAAACACTTACATGATACCAAAGGGGGTGTTGGCGATGCCACAAATCGATAATACAGTGTTTATCAGCTATCGTCGGACAAATAAATTTACAGCCTTAGCGATTTTCAAGGAACTGAAAGCGCGCGGTTACGATGTGTTCTTTGATTATAATAGCATCAAAACAGGCGATTATAGTCAGGTGATCTTACGCGAAATTAAAGCTCGCGGACATTTTTTGGTTATCCTGACCCCGAGTGCGCTCGAACGCTGTAATGAACCGGGGGACTGGGTACGGCGTGAGATTGAACATGCGATGCTCCATAAACGTAACATTATTCCATTGATGTTTGATGGCTTTGATTTTGGTGATATGGCGCAATATATGACAGGCGACCTGATGCTTCTGCGTAATTATAATGGATTGCGTGTTCCTGTTGATTATTTTGATGCGGCAATAGCACGGCTCTGTGATGATTACTTGAATATACCGATTCAGAGTGTGTTGCATCCGACCCCTACGGCAAATCTTAAAGAAGTTGAGACCGCCATTTTACAGGCAGTCGCCCAACCAACCCCGACAACCTTAGAGGTCTCTGCTGAGGAATATTTTGAACGGGCTTTGCGCCGTGACTTTAGTGATGTTGAGGGACGTATACGCGATTATAGTGAGGCGATTGAACGCAAACCCGATTTTGCAGAAGCCTATAACAATCGGGGCATCGCTTACCATACACAAGGGGATTATGAAAAGGCAATTGCAGATTACACATTGTCGATTAAATATGAAAATCCTGAACGCTTTCGTCCTTATATCAATCGTGGGAACACCTATTTTAAGCTAGAGCAATATGATAAAGCTTTGGCAGATTATGATGAGGCGATTCGGCTTGAACCTGACTATGATGAAGCCTATAACAATCGAGGTGTGATTTTCCGTAAACAGGGTAAATATAACCGTGCCCTAGAAGATTATCATTCAGCGATGCGCCTGAACCCAAGTGATGCGTCTCCTCACCTCAATGCAGGCTTGGTGCATGAAGAAATGGGAAATCCAAGAGCGGCTGTTGACAGTTTCGAGAAATACATCGAACTCGGTGGACGCAATGCTGAGCAAGTGCGTGGCTGGATAGCTGATAACAAAGCAAAGATGTAATATTGTATCTTCAATCTGCATCATTATAATGCGCTATATCCAAATACAATAACTTCTAAGAGGGCAGCATGTACACAGACATCAGCAGTGAAGACTATCAAGAACAATTTCAATCAGGCGAAAAAGGCGAGTATCAATTTATTGATGTGCGCGAGCTTGATGAATACGAAGAGGGTCATATCGCAGGCACAACCCATATCCCACTCAGCCAATTTCAAGCACGGGTCGGTGAAATTAGTGAAGATTCCCCCGTTGTTTTGGTTTGTGCAGCAGGCGGACGTTCAGCACAAGCAGCACAATTTATGGCAAGTCTCGGTTATGAAAACCTCTATAATTTGACCGATGGCACAAAAGGCTGGATTATCAAAGGCTATGCTGTCGAATAATCGAATTTTCGTAAGGGTGACTCGGCGAGTTGCCCATTCCTGTCAAGTTAAGACAATCCCCTTATTCTATGACTCCGCTAATGGTTACCATAGGCTAGAATGAATATGAAGGAAACCTGTTAAAGAGGTTCTTAAAGTCCTTTCTAGTTAAGGTACTGTACTCTGTTTTTATTTGATAATATAGTTATTCCATTTTTGGAAAAACCATCTCGAGACATAATTGGCGATTAGATTGTATATCAATCATTTTAGAATCCCACATATATTCTCAAAGCATCTTCAGTATCAAAATGTACCTAATTTGTAGTTAAACATACGCAAGATGAAAAAAAATGAGTACACTTAAATGAAGACTCATATCTATTAAATCTGACAAAAAAACATAATGAACTTATCGAATAATGTAAAACAATACCCACGATCTGTGGTTCATCTTGCATTTAGCCTGCCAATTTATATCTATCGCTTGGGATGGGGGGCTGTTGTTAATTGGATTCCCTTACTTATCCTCACCACCGAACACCGCACGACAAGTAACCCTGCTCACATTGCCGTTGAATATCGTCGGCACGGGAGTAAGTATTATATTGTGGCGGCACGCGGGGAAAACACAGGCTGGTATCAGAATATTTTGCAGAATCCGCAAGTCACCATTCAGTATGGCTCACATATCTATGATGGGGTCGCCCATAAAGTAGAAAACCCTGCCGAAGCCTTACGCGCTTTATATATGTTCAGCCGTAACTCATGGATTTATGAGACCTTATTCGCACGGATGAGTTCAGCAGAATCCGCAGACCTCAGCACACTGGCTGAAGTGGTTGAAGAATTCACCGTTATTCGCATTGACCCAACAGGTAATCAGGCAGTTCTGCCACCTGTGCAACCCTTCAGTAAACCCGTCCGTCAAATTGTGATGGGTATCGTTTTGTGTTGGATTGTGTGGATGATAGTCTCCTTATTACGACGTGTGATTAGCCGATAACAAAGGATAGGTTACTCTCGTGCTAGATTCTAAAGAACAAATTCGCCTATTGCGTGATGTCCGTTTAGCGTTGCAAAAAGATGATTTCCAGACAGCCATTGAAAGTCTGGAATTAGCTGCCACGCTGGCTGGTAAAACGGGTGATATTGCGATGCAAGGGCGACATCTTGGTAATCTCGCTTTATTGTATTATCGCTTACGTCAACCACACAAAGCACTCGAATATTTTGAGCAAGCCCTCAAGCTCGCGCGCGAAGAAGGTGAACGAGCGACTGAGAATGGATTGCTCGGCAATATGGGTAACATCATGCGCGAGATGGGACGCTACCACGAGGCATATGAATATTTAAAAGATGCCCTTGCGATTGCCCAAGAGACAGACGATACACGCGGTCAAGGTATCTGGTTAACCAACTTGGGATTGTTATATGATGATGTCAAGCAATTTGATGAGGCGATGACCTGTCACCGTGATTCAGTTGATATTGCACGTCAGCTACATGATATGCGTGGGTTGGCGGCGCGTTTAGGGAATTTGGGGAATACTTATGTGTCGCTTAAAGCCTATGCTCAGGCGATAGAGACCTTCAAAGAAGCCATTACCCTGTTTGAGCAACTCAACGATAAACAAGGTTTAGCAATCCGCTTGGGTATTGTTGGTAATTTATATGCCGAACTAGGACGAAAAGCCAGTACCCGTGAAGAACTCGAAGCCCATTCCCATCAAGCACTAGACTACTATCAAAAAACCCTCACCATTGCCCAAGACCTCAATGATATGCTGAGCCAAGCCGAGTTATTGCGGAGCATCGGGAATGTGTTGGTTAATGTCGAAGAGCTTCAAGAATCGATTGATTTCCTCAAACAAGCGCGTACATTATTCCAGCAATTGGGCGATGTGGATAATGTGCGTGATGTAGAAGAAAGTCTGCTGGTGGTTTTGGAGTATAAAAACAGCAAGAAGAAAAAATAATCCCTTAACTATCTTGGCTATAGGATAGTGTCATTCCCCAGCATTTCTTACCTGTCTGAGAATAATGGCATTCAGTCCGTTCGTTTGAACTATACTTTATCAGTATTAAAAACCTAAATCAAAAAGCACAGAGAAGTCCCTGTGCCTTGAATAGTCTATTTATGTAATGGATTTATGCCGCAAACTGGTCATTGAAGAATAAACGAACAATCACAACAAATCCAACTGCCCCGATAACACCCGCGATGATTCCGCCAATAAATGGAATATGGACAATCCCTGTCCAACCGAGAATACCAACAAGGAATGATCCTGCAATACCGCCAATCATACCGATGACAATATTACCAATAATACCATAATCTTCGCCCCGTAACAGTTTACCAGCAAGGTATCCTGTCGCAGACCAAATCACCAGCGAGATAGCCAAACCAATGAGTTTGAACATAAAGCCTGACAGAAATAGCGCACCGATGATTAAACCGATGACAATCACAACGCCAATTCCAATATTCATGTCGCATAACCTCCAAAACAATTATATCTATTATACGATGAAATTCCGTTTCTGTTGCAATCTATTGATTCAGCCAATCCAATATGACTTGTGCCAGTTCAATCCGTTTATTATTAAAGCCGTGGTCACTGTCTAATATGATATGTGTGAAGTTTTGAGGACTCTGCTTTTCTATCATGGTGACAAGTGGGCTATGATTGAGTGATAGCGGTACAATCTCATCATCTTCACCACCAATCAACAAGACATCCAACTGGCTTAATGATTTTGCCAGACGCATCACATCAAACTCATCCATATACTGGACAGCTTCATCAACTAAGGATTTTCCTGTTGCACCTTTTAAAATCTTAGCACTTTCATCAAACGCTTGGGTGGTGATAGTGCGCGATTCAGGGCTATCTGTAATCATCTCACCCCATAATCCGATATTTGCCCCTGCAATCGATGCAACCCGACTGACGAGTCCTTGACTGGCGATATGTAAAGCCGCCCATCCCCCCATACTATGCCCAATAACAATGATATGGTTCGTATCAATTCGATATTTTGTAGCAACCTCAGGTTGGCGCAAGTAATGAATCGCTGTTTCTGTATCTTCTAATACATGCTTGAAGGCAAAAACCCCTTCGCTTCCCCATGCACCCCGATAATGAAAGACCACAACATTATACCCTGCCCGACGAAAAATCTGAGCCAAATCGAAGTTACGTTCATGCCCAGGGAAACCATGTAGAAGCAAAATAGTTGGATGTGGTCCAGCTCCTTGCGGGCGATACATAATCCCCGTTAGCATTGCGCCGTGACTATCAAAGTGGAGTGCATCCATTGTTGCGGGGTAATCACGATCAAATGTTTGTGGGTCTTGCGAAATTGGATTATAGGACATATGCCTTATACCTCTTTCTGTGTCGATTGGGTGGGTGGTTTTAGGGTTAAGTCGCTTATAATAAATTGGATGGTAAAAGTTGTTCCTATATCAAGCTGACTGGATACGGTGATTGTGCCGTGATGTAGCTCAACTACCCGCTTGACAATCGCTAGACCCAAGCCCGTCCCATTTTCAAAGTTGCGTGCATTATCTGCGCGATAGAAACGCTCAAAGACATATTGTAAATCATCAGGCGTGATGCCAATCCCATTATCTTGAACCAGAATCGTAATATACATATCATCATGATGGCAACTGACTGTGATTTGCCCACCATTTTCGGTGTAATGGGTTGCATTTTCAATCAGGTTTAGTAAGGCACGGGTCAGGTCACTTTCGTTTCCCATAAATACGGGAATCTGTGGGGCAACATCTAAAACGAGTGTAATATTCTTCCGCTCTATTTTGGGCTGAAGTTGGTTTGCGGTATGTTTAATTAATTGCGTGAGGCGTATTGATTGTTGACTAGATAAATCGATATGGTCTAAGCGTGAAATCGTGAGAATGTCTTCGATAATGCGGTCAAGCCGTTCAAGTTGGTAATTGATGCGATCAATATATTCGGTTTGGCGCGCTGGCTCTTGGACACGTTCCATGAGGTAAGTTGAGTTTTTAATGACACTAAGAGGTGTTTTGATGTCATGCGTCATATGCCCAATAAATTCTTTGAGGAAATCATTTTTACGCATCTGTAGTTCTAAGGCGAGATGTTCTTCCTCACTGCGTTTGCTCTCAATGATACTAGCAATATTGTCTGCGACATAAGCTAATAAATTGAGGTCAGATTGTTGGTAGGCGTTGACATCATCATAATCTTGAATCGCAATGACACCAATCGCATGTTGTTGGATTTTTAAAGGCGCACCTAACCATACCTTCGACCATGTCCCAATAAACTTCAAATGGGTGGTCGCAGTTAGATGTAAGTGTTGTTTTTCAGTTATCAATTGTGCTCTTTGGGTACGGCGCACATGATCGGTCAAGGTGTTATCCAAGCGTTCGGATGACCAATCAGTATCATATTCATCTGTACCATAAGGAAAGGAGTATATTTCCTTATCCTCATCATAAAGCGCGATATAACAGTTTTGCACATTAATCAGTGTACCGAGTTGCTGGATAATATAATCCAATAAATCCTTGAAGGACCTATCTTCATAGCGGGCGCGCGATATATTGAGCAAGACTTGCTGAATCTGCTCTGCACGTTTCCGCTCTGTAATATCTTGAATAATCCCAAAGATTTTGACTACTTTTCCTGCATTATCTGTAACAGGGTTGCCGATTGCATAGACTTCTTTTTGTGTGCCATCGGTCAATAGAATGGGATGTTCAATTGCATAAGGTTGAACTGTTTCAATTGTTTCTTGGACTTTTGCCATCACATGATTGTACATATCGAGTGACATTAACCCACGATAAGTATCTAATGTGATAGCCGTGGACTTCGAAATACCAAAAATACGGTAGACTTCATCTGACCAAGTGATTTGCTGCGTGGCAAGGTCAAATTCAAAGTTACCTAAATGAGCAAGTTCTTCAGCCCGCTTGAGGTAGGATGTTGTTTCCAAAGATTGTTGCTGAGCTTTTTGTAACCTCTGAATGGATAGATTGAGAAAGCTGGATGATAAATAAGTGATTAAACCTACCAGAGTAAAGGTCACGCTATATGCCATAAATGCAGCTTGCGGGGGAAGTGGATTGTTGGGGATGCTTGAAATTATGCCAACTTGCATCAAAATCAAGATACCCATACTCGTGACGATCGTAACAATCGTTGAATAAATGGGAGCATAACGATTATTAAGATTACTTGATAGCAGGATGACGATAACAAAACCGACCATGCTGGGAGAGTATATGCCTACATCACTTATGGGTCCTAGTGTGATGACTATCCATGCGAATACAACCAGCAATTTGACGGTTGCTTGTAAAAGCCTGCGATTTAGCATCATTTTGAGGATTAGGCTGGCGATGATACTTGATGATAATACGATAATCTGACTAGTATTATAGTTACCCAAAAATGAGAATAGAATAATAAATATTGTAATAGTTATGATATTTGCTATTAAGATGGTGTTCAAAAAACGAGAGAGCCATGTCATGCTCTCTTGCTCATAAGTGGGCGATCGAAGCCACTGTTTGAAGCGTATTATCATACAACTAAGACCTGCTATTGCCACTCATATAAGGTATTGCATTGATGGAGAGGGAATATAATAGATGCTCAAGTCTTATATGAAAATGGTTTATTTAAAAATGTTCATGACTAGTATAGACTATTCTAATAGTAATCTAAAATCCTCACTATTGAGAAATCAACTTTAATACAGGCTCTATATTTACCTATATGATACAATATTATGGATTAATGCTTGCATACATTAGCTTCGACGAAAGATTATTATTACAATGAATGAATCATCTTATCATTCTCTACCCGAACTCACACCTGCTAATTTTATTAATCGCGAATTGAGTACGATTAACTTCCAAAAGCGGGTTTTGGCACTGGCAGAGGATGAAACCACCCCATTGCTTGAACGGGTTAAGTTTATTGCAATTGTTGGTAACAACCTAGATGAGTTTTATATGGTTCGTGTTGCAGGTTATTTCCAGAAGCTTCACCTCAGCCATCCCAAAACACGTCCTGATGGTCTCACACCCACTCAAACCCTGCGTCAAATCCGCGAAGAAGTGACCCATTTGATTAGTCGTCAACGTAAAGCCCGTCGGCATATATTTGAGTTGCTCGAAAAAGAGGGTATCTACTTTATTAAAACCAGTCAACTCTCGTATGAGCAACAAGAAGCAGTTTCTCATTACTTTCGTGAAGAGATTTTCCCAGTATTAACCCCATTAGCTGTTGACCACGCGCGCCCCTTTCCTTTTATCTCTAACTTGAGTTTAAATCTGGGTGTTTATCTTCAGCGTGGGCACTCCGAAGACCCTTCAGAATTGGAGTTCGCACGGATTAAAGTGCCTGTTGATGTTGTCCCGCGTTTGGTACGACTGGAAAATGTTATGGCAACTTATGCAGGGGTTGAAGACGATAGTTATCATTTCTTGTGGATTGAAGATATTATTCGTGACCATTTGTCAGAGCTTTTCTCTGGAATGAGTATCACAGAAGCCTACCCATTCCGTGTATTGAGAGATGCTGATATTGATTATGAACACGAGCAAGATGAAGATTTGTTGGATGTTAAATCAATCATTGAACAAGGGGTGCGCGAAAGACGATTTGGGTCGGTGGTGCGTTTAAGTGTACCGTCAGAGCTAAGTGAGCGCATGTTAAACCGCTTGGTCACATCTTTGGCTGTACCGTCTCCCCGTGATGTTTATACGATTGATGGTGAACTCGGAACAGCAAACTTATTTGAGGTTTTAAGTGTTGACCGCCCAGACCTAAAAGACCCTGCTTATGTTCCTCGCCCGATTGAGTTATTTTCACAATCTGCCGATTTCTTCGATGTTATCCGTAAGCAAGATGTGATTGTCCATCATCCCTACGATTCATTTGCACCTGTTGAAGACTTCTTTAAAAAAGCTGCTCATGACCCGAAGGTATTAGCAATTAAAGCAACCTTGTATCGTGTCGGGAAGAACTCTCCGATTGTAACTGCTTTGATGGAAGCCCGTGAAAACGAAAAACAAGTCACTGTACTGGTTGAGTTAAAAGCTAGGTTTGATGAAGAAAACAATCTTGAGTGGGTGACGGCACTAGAAGAAAAGGGTGTGCATGTTGTCTATGGGGTAGAAGAACTTCCTGTCAAAACCCATGCCAAAGTTGCGCTGGTGGTTCGCCGCGAAAAAGATGGAATGCGTCGGTATGTTCATTTAGGCACAGGTAATTATAATGCGTCTACTGCGCGTCTCTATACGGATGTCGGTTTATTTACCTGCCATGAAGAAATTGCTGAAGATGCCTCACGGTTATTTAATCGTCTAACAGGGTATGCACCTGCAACATCTTATGACCGCCTTTTGGTCGCTCCTGAGTATTTACACGAAACCTTTGTTGCATTGATTGATAATGAGATTGAAGCGGCAAAAGCTGGACGACCTGCCCGCTTGATTTTTAAGATGAATCAACTCGAAGAAGATGTCATGATTCAAAAGCTCTACGAAGCATCGCAAGCTGGCGTACAAGTTGACCTCATCATACGTGGCTTATGCTGTTTGCGTCCCGGTATTCCTGGGGTGAGTGAAAACATCCGCGTCAAAAGTATCGTGGCACGCTTCTTAGAACATAGTCGTATCTATTATTTCCAGAATGCACCTGAACATCAACAAATTTATATGGGTAGCGCAGATTTGATGCGTCGTAACTTATTGAATCGGGTAGAGGTCATCTTCCCCATACTTGACCCACGTATTTGCTGGCGTGTGTTGCGTCTCTTACAGACCAACCTGCTAGATGTCCGTAACTCATGGGCATTAAACAGTGATGAAGAATATATACGTTTATGGGATGGGCAAGATATGAATGCCTTTAATGCCCAAGCAGCCTTTATGATCAATAGCTTCGGGATAGATGAAGTCCCTGAATAAAATCTATGACTCCAATATAGGGAATAACATAAGTAAGATTTGATAAGTTTTTACAAACCTCTATCATGTTTTCGGACAGACGGATGCCTGTCCCTACAACGGTTTTCGTCAATTTTCGTAGGGATGCGCTTCCGTGCATCCGCCGTTTTGTTCAATTTAATTCGAGACATTACAATTATCTGTTATTCCCTAATTCTAAAACAATTCAATTATGCAGAAAAACGGGTAAAGTGATTTTTGGTGCTTGACACCATTTGTTTATTCGTGATATATTATAGTCAATTACCCGAATAGTGGGGTAATTGCATAAATAACTAAACTCATAGGGACAAGTAAAAGCCTGTTCGCTATAATCATAGATAGTGTATATGTGAGTTTAGATTTAGGAGCAATCCAATGGCTGACCGTGAATTTATCATCAATCCCAAAATTATGGCTATCGAGTTTCGGCTAGAGCAGGCGACTACACTAGAAAATAGCTTACATTTGTTGGGGGCGACAGAGCATAGTTCAGGGTATGACCAATGGATTTACGATACGCGTAAGGCATTAACAGACGAAGAATGGTTACATCATCGAATTGTCATGAATGTACAGTATCGGCATGTTACATTTCGTAAAGGGATGACTTATCCCGAATATATTGACGAATTGCGTGAAGTGCCACCTGAAAAAATAGCAACACAAGCGGTGGAATGGTTAGATGAGCATAGCGATTTACCTTCTTCTGATGAAGCAATGCGTAGTGAAGAAGACTACATCGAAGTTCTACGTCAGCATTATGCACTCAAGCGAGAAACAAAAGGGTATGATATAGAGGTTGATGAAGAGGAGGCACGCCTGACCTATAGCCTCTTACAAAGACCTCATGATTTATATGCACTGATTATTGAGCATCTGACGATGATGTGGGAGCGGTTTTTAGAACCAGAGTGGGAAAAGCGTAGATCGGCATTAGAGCAAGCCCATCTCGCATATTCACAGATGGATTATACGGGAATGTCACCCTTTGAAGTGATTGAAGCTGTGACAGGGCGTGATATGCGTGGGCACTTCAATGATTATATTGAACGTAGCAATCTACTGATTTTCAGCCCATCGCCCCACGTTGGTCCCTATATCGGATTTCATGAAGATAAGAAACATCATGTCACCCATCTCTTTTATCGGGCGCGTATACCTAAGGGGTCATCGGTCTCATCGAAAACCTTAAGTCGGTCTGAATTACTTACACGACTCAATGCACTTGCGGATGACACACGCTTACATATGATTGAGCTTTTACTAGAACACGAGGAATTATGCGCTCAAGATTTTATTAATTTACTTGACCTCAGCCAATCCAGTGCATCCCGCCATCTACGGCAATTAACCGCCAGTGGTTATCTAAAGGAACGCCGTAGAGAGGTTGCCAAATGCTACAGCCTAAATACAGACCGTATTGAGGATACACTATCAGCACTCCGCCAGTTCTTAGAGTAAAACAATCAGCAACTAAGAACATCAGCCTTTAAAAATTAGTTTTGAACCTTTTTCGCTTATTCATCGTATAGATAAGTAGGGATTATTCAACGCGCCTTGAGGCAGAGAAATCACAGGGAGAAATAGGATGTCACCATTCAATCGAGATTATGAATTAGGGAAACAATATCAACTGAGACAACATCAACAAGCACAACAACATGAACTCGTCCAATTAGCAAAATCCAACCATCCAAAACGAAAATTTCGGATGGCACATATCTATAAACCCACACTCTTTCGGCTGGGTAAACAACTTGAAGCACTTGGAACAACACTCCAAATTCGCTACGGCGACCTCAAACCCAGCTCTTACAAACGTTAGTGATCGCCATTCGCGAGTGGCTTACTAAAACTTCTCCAAAAAACGAAATCTTAAAGGACAGGTGTCGCGAATCTGTCCTTTTCTTCTTGAAGTTATTTGTTCATACTCCGCATGAGGAAGGTTTGCATAATCGCTTGGGCTTCTTCGGATACAAGACGTTCCGCAAATACACCTAATTCATGATTAATGGTTTCTTCAACCGCTTGAGCATTGCCACGCTTGAGGAGCATCTTGGTTTGGCGCAGAGCTTGAGGTGGCTTGGATGCCAGTTGTTCAGCTTTTGACCACGCCACAGAAGCTAAGTCATCGGCGGATACCACTTGATTGATAATACCAACTTTATGAGCGGTCTGTGCATCGAACTTTTCACCGAGCATCAAGAGTTCTGATGCGCGACGTTGCCCGACCATCTGCGGTAATAGATAGCTAGAGGCGGCTTCTGGAACAACACCGAGGTCAATAAAAGCAAAGTTGAAAGTAGCACTATCGACTGCATAGACTAAATCGCAATGTAGAAGCATGGTCACGCCGACACCGACAGCCAACCCATTCACCGCAGCGACAATCGGAGTTTGGGCTTTTGCAATCGCCATAATAAATTCAGCTGCAGCCGTTGATGTTGGGTCTTGGACAAAGGTCATCAAGTCATTCCCCGCAGAAAAGCTATCTTCGCTCCCTGTGATATAAATAACATGCACACTGGTATCGTCATTCGCATTTTCGATGGCTTCGCGCATGGAATGGTACATATCAGGCTTGAGCGCATTCTTCTTTTGTGGACGAGTGAGTTGAATTTTTAAAATGTGGTTATCGTGTGAAATTAAAACATCTGTATTGGTCATGAGGTATCCTATCAATAAATTTATATCTAGATTACAGATTTATAGATTTTCAAGCAAGTGTTCCAACTGCTTAAACCGTTGCTCATAGGTATGATTTGCTAGCACATGCTGACGGGCATTATCTGCGATTTGCTGGCGTTCTGCATCATGCTCTAAATAATAGCGAGCTTTATCTTGCAAGTCGTCCAAAGTTTCATAAACCACCAAATGCTCATCAGGTGTGAACCATGTCGGAATCCCTGCGCGATTATCGACTATTTGGAAGGTGCCTACAGCTGCCGTTTCAAAGAGGCGCATATTGCCCCCATAACGCATAAAGTCGCCATGCACATTGAGGCTAATTTTGGCAGATGACAATATCTGCATCATCTCATCACCGAGCGCATATCCACGATGAAATTTTTGCAATGACGCAGGAATATCATGCACTGACCAAATCCCTAAATCAAACTCTTTGAGCGCTTCTAATGCCCGAACCCGTTCACTATATAAATTATCAGGTACAAGTGTCCCGACAAATGCGATATCGCAAATCGTGTCATTTGGGATATCCGTCTTGGGTTTGGGATAATGGAAATCAGGGTCGATGGCAACATAGGGTAAACATTCCATTTGCTTTGCACCGAGTTCCAACCATTGAATTCCATGATAATAATCATTGACCAACACAAGGTCATAAAGCCGTGCTGATGCGCGCTCAATCGGGTGCGAAAAGACAATCGGAGAAACACCACTGACATAGATAATTTTGCAATCGTGATTTTGTTTTAACTGCGCGAGGGTTTCTGGCAGAATCACGGTATTATCACCCGAGAGCCAAATGATGTCAGGCTGAAATTGTTGGGCATGGTCGAGCAAGCGTTGATTACGGCGTTGAATGTCAGGGTTGAGGTTGGGCGGTAAGCGTCGCAGTAGGGCATCAAAAACTTTGCGTGGTGTGATGTTTTGTGTATGCACATGAGCATTCAACGAGGCAATATTGGCATCACCAAAGCCTGACAAATTACGCCAGAATACATCCACAACATACTCATGTTTACGAAAGACACGCTCCCAATAATGTTGTCCCATACTGGTCGGGAATAGCGGTGGGGGAGCACCGACAGAAGTGCTAGCCATGTCTTTTTGGAGTTGTTCAGGATGGTGTAAGGTCGCGATGAATAAGACCCGTTTCGACATAATTTTTATGCTTTCCATGACTCAATTAGGCTGTCACATTAGCGATGGAATCACGATTCGTCAATGCACGAAATTGACTTATCACGAGTAACTGATTATCAAAAACCAGTATTTTGGCTGAGAGAATAACATACTTAAAAAACAGGCTTCTATAAATCGTTATGCTATCATACCCATAACAGTTATTTTATCATATTTTGGCAAGATATAGCGTGAGGGCAGGCGATGGGGCAGGGCTGAGAATGAAATTTCATCACTTATCACGAATAGTAGAGATGACTCTTAACCATATATTTGGGGCAATGTTTATACTGAAAACGCCTCGATATAAACAACCGAAATATCATTATCTGTCTGGTCAATCACAATCGACCAATAGGGATTATTGCCACACTGCTCCGCGCCTATATACCGTTCTGCATTGAAGGGTTGCCACCAGAAGTGCCCTGTATCTGTCCGATAAAATGGCATATAGTCATTTGTTAGGGGTTGCTCAAAACACAGGTGATTAATGCTATCAAGGAAATCAGGCACATCGTCAGAGGGCAATTCAAAGCGGATTCGCAAATAAAAGTCTTGGAATGATGTATAGAAATAATGGGGGTTTGTAACAGAGTCAGGCAGGGTCGTTTTTAGTGTTTTCTCTATTGCAGACTGTGCTTCTTCTTCTGTGTAATTATATGTTCCTTCACTAAAGAAACCTTCTGATGAAACAAATCCAAATAAGACTGTGATAGCAATAAGCATGATTACGCCAATCACAAAAAAACCTGCAATCACAATTTTCATGCGGTTTCTGTAGATGGTTGGGCTATTCTTCTTTTTCTTGCGTGTCGGTAATGTCATCAGCTTATCATTTCACTCAGTTATTCAGAGTCTGAACCTACTTCTTTATCCCATATTTGGGATAAACATGCGAGCAAATCTGCCCTACTCAGCTAGCGTTTTGCCAATAATTCAGAGGTCAATTTGCTCTGACCAACTGCCCTATCAATTTTGAGATAGATTTTATTTCGAAAATCCCTCAACATAAACAATCGAAACTTCACTATCTGTCTGGTCAATCAGCATCGACCAATAAGGATTGCTCCCACATTGCTCTGACCCGATATAACGCTCTGCATTGAAGGGTTGCCACCAGAAATGCCTTATATCTGTCCTAGAAAATGACATCGTATCCGCAGTCAGGGGTTGTTCAAAGCACATATGGCTGATGCTATCGAGGAAGTCTGATATTTCTTCAGCGGGTAAATCAAAGCGAATTCGCATGTAAAAGTCTTGGGATGACGTATAGAAATAATGCGGATTTAAGACTGAATCGGGTAGTGTCGTTATTAGCGTTTCTTGTATCGATAACAGCGCTTCTTCTTCTGTGTAAGTGTAAGTTCCTTCACGCCGAAATCCATCAAAGGTAACTGAACTTAGCATGATATTAGCGGCAATAAACATGACGATACTAATCGCTACAAAACCTAACAGCACAACTATGATACGCTCTTTGCTGACAATCGGGTTCTTTTTCTTTTTCTTAGGTGGTAGTGATGTCATCAGCTTGTCATTTCACTTAACTTATTTAGAGCCTGACCCTATTTATCCCATATTTGAGATAAACATGCAAGCAAATCTGCCCTTCTCGATTATTGATTGGCTAACACTTCAGGTGATAATTTGCTCTCGCGTAAGGCTTTATTGCTGAGGGCATAGAGTGCTGTTAACAGGTAGATCGTGCCACCAATCACATAAATGGTGCGGATAGGCACAAAAGCGGATAACCACGCAAAGAATAATCCTGAGAACATAAATACCATACTACTCAACATTTGACGGGTCGCATAAACACGTCCGAGTTGTTTGGCATCAACGGTCGCTTGTAATAAGGAATCTTGAGCAACATCACGTATCGCAAAAGGAGGACCAAATATAAAAGCGACAATCACAGCAATGACTACCGTCGGACTCCATGAGAATAACAAGGTTAATAAGCCTGCACCAAAGGCATTGACGACGATAATCCGTCCGGGATATTTTTGTAACGCACTGGTGAGCGTCATGGCAATGAGTGAGCCAATAATCATGCCAATGAAATAACCAGAAATCTCATATCCCCAGTCCGTCGTCGTGCCATTCAAAGCATTAATCGTGAAGGTGAGCATAATTGCCCCTGTCCAAATGCCGTGTGGTAAATGTTCGACAGTCTCCATAATCGTCAAGGGACGTGCAATCGGGTGCTGGCGTAAATACTGCCAACCTGAAGAGAGGGAAACAAAGAAGGGTTCTGGCTTTGTAATAGATTTGACTTTGTCACGATTGACCACTTGGATAAACCCAGCAAAGGCAATACTCAACGCAAACAACACAATAATGCTGAGTGCAATTTGGTTCAATGGCACAGTGATAATCAAGAAACTCCCAAGCGCATAGGAAGAAGCCAAAATAATTTGTGACCAAACCAAAATGAAGCTATTAGCTCTGACCAAGTCCTTCACATCAACTAAAGCTGGAATCAGAGATAAGCGGGCAGGACGATGGAGTGTATCCGCCGCCGATAATCCAAATAAAATGAGATAAATGCCGATGACGGAAATATCCCCTTCTCCCTGTAAAGCAAAAATCGCAACACCCACCAGAACAAGCCGACTTACATCCATGCAGATTAGGACAAGTTTACGGGGAAAACGGTCTACCAGTACCCCTGCTATCGGTCCTAAAAGTAACGCAGGAAGACTACGGGCAACCATTGTACCTGCCGCTAATAAGGTGGAGTCGGTTTGTTCAAATATGGTGACCAAGATTGATATAGTGAATAATTCAATCGCCAGTGTGGTGACCACTGTGACCAGCCATAAAAATAGAAAGTTGCGATTACGGAGCATAAAGTATGTGTCCTATTTAAGTGATGGGTTATTGATTGTTAGGTTTCATGTGTCCTTGCTATAGATCGTTCAGTAATGCGTGATGAGTCAAAGCTATATCTCGAAAAATATCGAGTTACAAATAAACACGATTCAAGCGCTACAATATAGAGCTATTTGGTATGTAAAAATAGCCTGAAAGCCTAAATAATTATCTTTTGTAAAAATATAGGTTGTTTACGGTCTAAGCATATCGCATCGTAGGACAATCTAACCTGTACGATGGGACAGTAATGTCTCTATTTACGAAATGTGATGACGAATATAAGAAGTTTGTTTAAAATTCTGGCAGAAGTGTTATATCTTTGCTAAATCTGTTGACACTTATACCGCTTTATGATAAATTGACGGTATGAATTAGCACTCACATCTGTCGAGTGCTAAAAATTTGTACATTGATACTCATTACTAACTTTATGTATATATAAATAAGAGGGGTAAAGACAATGGCAGTAAATATCCGCCCACTCGGTGACCGCGTATTGGTCGAACCTGTAGAATCTGAAGAAACCTTTGCAGGTGGTGCTTTCGTATTGCCGGAAACAGCAAAAGAAAAACCACAACAAGGTATCGTTCAAGCAGCAGGTCAGGGTAAATATGATGAAGATGGCGAAAAGCGCATCCCAATGGATGTTAGCGTAGGCGATCGCGTCCTCTTCGCTAAATATGCTGGTACCGAAGTAAAACTTGATGGCAAAAAGATGCTCATCATGAAAGAATCCGACATCCTCGGCATTGTAGACGCTGACTAAGCAATCGCTGCAAGTTAGAGGATTTTTTGCTTCAACAGACCTTAAACAATATATCTGGAGGAATACATGGCAAAGCAACTCATTTTTAAAGAAGATGCACGCCGCAAATTACAAGCGGGTGTTGATAAAGTCGCGAATGCAGTAAGCACAACACTGGGTCCAAAAGGACGCAACGTTGCACTCGACAAAAAATTTGGCGCACCAACCGTCACCCATGATGGTGTTACCGTCGCTAAAGAAATTGAACTCGAAGACCCATTTGAAAACATGGGCGCACAATTGCTTAAAGAAGCAGCCACCAAAACCAACGACATCGCTGGTGATGGTACAACCACTGCAACCGTCTTGGCACAAGCTATCGTTAGCGAAGGTCTCAAGAACGTTGCTGCTGGTGCGAACCCAATGCTCTTAAAACGAGGCATCATGTATGCAGCAAGCCTTGTTGCAGCGAATATCCTCGAACAAGCAACCCCAATCGAAACAAAAGAAGAAATTGCTAACGTGGCTAGCGTTTCTGCACAAGATGCCGAAATCGGTAACTTGATTGCAGACGTTATGGACAAAGTTGGTAAAGACGGTGTTGTCACTGTTGAAGAAAGCCGTGGTCTAGAATTTGAAACCGAATTTGTCGAAGGTATGCAATTCGACCGTGGTTACATTAGCCCTTACTTCGTCACAGACACCGAAGGTATGGAATCTATCATTGAAGAACCATACATCTTAATTTACGACAAAAAAGTTAGTGCTGCACAAGACATCATCCCAATCTTGGAAAAATTACACCAAATTGGTAAACGCGAATTGGTTATCATCGCTGAAGATGTTGACGGCGAAGCATTAGCAACCATGGTTGTTAACAAATTGCGTGGTGCAATCAACGTTCTTGCTGTAAAAGCTCCCGGTTTTGGTGATCGTCGTAAAGCTATGCTTCGTGACATCGCTGTATTAACTGGCGGTACAGTTATCAGTGAAGAAACAGGTCGTAAATTGGATAGCGTAAGCATCCAAGATCTTGGTCGCGCAGCAAAAGTTGTTAGTACAAAAGACACCACAGTTATTGTTGATGGTGCTGGTGAAGAAGATGCAATCGGTGGACGTATTGATGAAATTCGTCGCGAAATTGACAATAGCACCAGTGACTATGACCGCGAAAAATTGCAAGAACGTCTTGCAAAACTCAGTGGTGGTGTAGCTGTTATCCGCGTGGGTGCAGCAACCGAAACAGAATTGAAAGAAAAGAAACATCGCGTCGAAGATGCCCTCAGCGCAACCCGTGCTGCTGTTGAAGAAGGTATCGTTCCCGGTGGTGGTGTTGCCCTCGTCAATGCTGTTGCAGCACTTGAAGGTGTAACCCTCGATATCGCTGATGAAAACACAGGTATCACCATCATGCGCCGTGCTTTGGAAGTTCCAATGCGTAAAATCGCTGCTAACGCTGGTGAAGACGGTGCGGTTATCATCCAAAACGTACGTCGCGCACAAGCCGAACAAAACAACCATCGCATTGGTTTCAATGTTATGACAGGCGAATATGGCGATATGATTGAAGCAGGTATCCCTGACCCTGCAAAAGTAACCCGTGGTGCAGTTGAAAATGCAGCGTCCATCGCCGCAATGATCCTCACTACAGAAGCACTCATCACAGATGTCGTAGAAGAAGGCGGACCAGCTGGTATGCCTGATATGGGCGGCATGGGTGGTATGGGTGGCATGATGTAATCTGGCTTTTAGCCAAGCATCACAACCTAACATAAATTCTCAAAGGGGATTGCCAAACGGCAGTCCTCTTTTTGTTTTCGTATGACAGACGTAGGGCATACCTGTGCTTAGATGGACTATACTTTAGGCATAACCAAGTGAGGGGTGTGATATGAAAGAAAAGAAAAAACGTTCCAGATCACCACGGAAACGGCAACTTTTTATTTTTGTCATCATGATATGCTTGATTGCTAGCGGAGTCTACTACCTCAGCAATCGCCCCCCCACACTTTATATCAATCCCAATGGGGATGATTTGCTGTTTTACACATATAACACCTATTCTGATGACCCAAGCCCCAACGAAGATATGCTGATGATGTACAACCCGCGCACAAACCAACGCCAAGCCCTCATGCCAAAACCAAGAATATGGAAAGTCAGCCCCGATGGGCGTATTGCCTTCCAAGATGCGGAACAGACGAATATTGCAGTGAGTGATATTCAATCAATTGGGAATCTGCAAGAGCTGATAGAAAGCCAATATGGTGAGATATACATAAGGTCATGGAGTCCTAATGGGACTTATCTTCTCTATAGTGATAGAGATGCAGACCATAGGTTTAATCGACTCTATGTTTGGGATGGTGAGCAGTCAATCGACATTACGCCTCAGGATTGGAAATACCCAAATGATTACTCTCAAGAACTCTACTTTGATTCTTTAAGGTGGAGTAGCGAAGAAAAATTAGCATTCGAACTCACAAGTAGATTTGAGGACTATGTTTGGCATCGGATTTATGTCTGGGACGGTGAGCAGACGGTTAATATCACGCCTGCGGAATTACTTGAGCCTATTGATAAGTCTGAATTGGATCATTATAAAAAGCGAATCAGCAGTTATTTCACGTCTATACAGTGGAGTAGCGCACAATACTTAGCATTTGGATTCAATAGAAACTATATTGATGGTAGATGGGAGCATCTCTCGTTTATTTGGGATGGAGAAAACACATATCAGCTAGGAGGTCAGAATCACGGATGGAGTGCCGATGGACACCTCATGATTTCACGTTCTAATGGTCAATCGGTTGGACAATGGGATGGAAAATCATATGTTGACGGTCAACCTAAGATTGAACCAATTCCTGAACTACATATTGATTCCAGAGTATACCATGCTTCATATTGGGCGCATGAGAATAACATTGTCTATCGAAGTCAAGAGGATGGTTATACACAATCCTACTATCTATGGGATGGAGAAAATCTAAGAAGCTACGTCGATAGGATGGAGGTCTGGATGGGCGGTAGTCCTTGGCGCTATAATGAACGTGGAGAAAGTAGCCGTTTTACGAATGACCCTACAATTGGTCAACATGGTGCGGTTGCCACTTCATATATCCATCTGCGAGATCGCAATAATAATCCTGTTATTGATATAAATGGACATATGCCAGCATGGAGTCAAGACGGCTATATCGCGTTTTGTGCGCCACTGCATCGCCTTTCGATTTACAATGGTCATGAGGTGATGCTCATTGAGGATTCTTCATGGGTTGATGCACAGTGGAAAAATGGTGGACGTTTACATTGTACAAATGGATAATTCCGACTGTTAGATAAATAAATTGCTAAACATCCGGTTCCAATTCAATATAAAGGAAACACAAAATGACAAAACGTGTTGCGCGCTTATGGTATGATGCCGTCACCTGCTTAAAAAAGGAGATATAGGAATCGGTATCAATCAAGCAAACATAGTTTTGAATACCTGATAGATAATCGCTTTAAAAACATATATGTCTTTAGGGTTTAATTTTATACATCACATGAATGATAAATAAGTTATAGAAATTACGCTGTTTTTCATCGGGCGAAGGGCGCGCCATGCAGGTTTGGTGTAAGATTAAATTACGAATCACATTATGTTTGAATATAACGCTTTACCATATCACCGTCCAATAAAATCATAGGAAGGTATTCACATGTCTCTCAAAGCTATCGTATGGTTCGTAATGATAACAATATGCACTGTGTCCATCGCTTCAGCACAGGATAGCTGTCAGACGATTGTTCAGACTGCGCTTGATGCAGTGTCGGCAGGTTGTGAAGACATAGACAACAATCAAATTTGCTATGGCAATAATGACCTCATCGCGCTCGATTTTGATGGTCAGCCAATTGAAAATTTTCAGGCGGTTGGTGATGCCACTGATATTGCTGAGGTTGCCTCCCTCGCCACATCCCCATTTGACAGTAATGAGCAAACTTGGGGGATTGCAGTCCTCTCATTACAAGCCGTGTTACCTGATACGGTTGCGGGTCAGACCGTAACCTTTGTTGTATTTGGGGATACTGAAATCCAAAATCAAGTGATCCCATCTGACCAAATTGTCGCCAGTTTATCAGCTACCAGTACAGGTAATATCAATATTCGTAGTGGCGCAGGGACAGATTTTGCCAGAGTCGGAACTTTAGCATCAGGCGAAGAAATTGAAATTGTCGGGCGTAACGCGAGTAGTGATTGGGTGAAAATCGAAACCGATGATATATCCGCTTGGGCATTTGCTTCATTACTGACAATTGATGGTGATGTTAACTTCCTCACAGTGATGGGAGACGATGAGGCGACGGATTACTCCGCCCCGATACAAGCATTTAGCCTACAAACAGGGGTTGGACGCTCAAGTTGTAAGGAAGTACCACCAAGTGGGGTTCTGATTCAATCGCCAACCAATACCATCGTGACCTTCTTAATCAATGGGATTGAAGTGAAAATCGGCAGTACCGTCTTTATTCAATATATCGGTGGTCAGTTGGTCATCAGCACAATAGAGGGTATTGTCACGGTTACGTCATCAGGTGTCAGCCAAGTGATTGAACCGGGATTCACCGTCTATGTCTGGGTGGATGGTGTCCCCGGTCCACCGATTGAATTTAATTATGATGATTTTGCTTCCTTACCTCTGCTTCTGTTACCTGAGCCTGTTGGTATTCCTGTTCTCGTGCGCTCGAATAATGCGTGGCGTGATACAGGTATCCCAGTCGATGCAGGCGATACCTTTACATTACAGACGGGTGGATTGATTAATTTCTGGAATGGATGTGAGGCTGAAAAAGTTGCGAATGGTCAGCCTGATATTGATTGCTCTAGTCTGGTGTTTGACCCAGCAGGTGGCGACCCTGTGACAATAACAGGCGCAGTCCTCGGCAGTGATATGAGTCTATTCCCTGTTCCATCTGCTCCCCCTCATTCACTGGTTATGCGGATTGGGACAAGTACCTATTATGTTGGCAATGGAGGTGACTTCACCGCGACGGAAAGCGGAACACTCGAATTTCGGGCAAATGATGTCGATTTGAATAATCTCGGCGCATTTTTCGTGAGTGTGATTTTGCCATAAACAACATTGAGTTGGATAATATCCTATATAAAAGTGTATGTAGGATATTATCCAACCATTTAAAATAAGGTGATGAGATGAGCCAAGGATTATCCATAACAAAATACGATGTCATTCGATTGGGCGATAGTCTGCCTTAGTCTCGGTTTGCGCGTCCAATAAGCCACATGCTCGCGACCAACTGTACGCCAAATGACCATAGTAGCCATCCTGCAACCAGCTTTGCCATATCACTATCGGCACTATAGATGTCGGTAAAGGTAATCGCCAAGCCATCCAAGACGAGTGTTGTTGCCACCATAACCAGCGCAGGAATCATCATATCGCGCATTGGCACTCTAAAAATTGGTGCGGTGGCGATCATGTTGATAAACCCAATCGGAATCGATAGGATAAAGAATATAGGTAATAAGGCACTATCCGCAGAAAAAACGCTAGTCCCCACGACACGCACGATGATGACACCTGTTAACCAGATGATGAAACCGACAAACATAAAAATTAGATACTGAGCAAACGTATAATTGATGCGCCCTGTTTGCGATGATAATTGTGACATTGTGTTCAACTCCAAACTATTGAATATCATAATATTATTTTAGGACTTCCCCTTAGGGCATAGTCAACCTGCCAATATAAGAAAGCTATGAGTCCAATCAGATCTCAGACAATATATAACTCGTAACCATCTTGTAAAAATTGTGTCGCAGTATAGGAAGCGTCAGGTAAACATAAGCCAAGCTATGTTATGCTGAAATCAGTAATAGCCTGTAGACCTTTGCGAGAGAACCTTATGAAACACCTGATGATATTATTCTGCTTATTATGTACTGTCGGTATCAGTTCCGCACAAGATGAGTTTAACTGGAACGGAACAGACCGCTTTACGGTTTTAATCATGGGAATTGACCGCCGTCCAAGTGAGGGCAGTACACTGACTTTTCGCTCCGATACGATTATGTTGGCAAGCATTAACCCCTTACAAAATAAAGCAGGGGTCTTGAGCATCCCACGCACGATTAACCTTGCTCTACCTGAAAATGGCGAACTTGTGCCTGTGCATACACTCCTTGTGCGCGGTGAACTGCGTCAAGAGGGGTTTGGTCCAGAGCTAACGCGCCAAGTTATCCAGCATAATTTAGGGATTTATATTGATGCTTATATCTTAGTCGATTTTCAGGGCTTTATCGGTTTAGTGGATGCCATCGGCGGTGTCGAAATCACGACTGATTATAATATCAGCGACTCGACATACCCTGATATGAACTATGGCTATGATCCTTTTTACCTTTCCGCAGGGACACATATCCTTGATGGTTATGACACTTTGCGTTTTGCTCGTACCCGTCATAGCGACAATGATTATCTGCGTGTAGAGCGTCAATTACAGGTTATCCGAGCCTTACGTGACCGCCTCAGTGACCCAACCGTTTTACAGTATGTCATTCGCGAAGCTCCCAATATCTGGGCACAGTTTAGTGATAATGTCATTAGCAACCTCAAACCCCAAGATGCGGTTTATGTCGGAATTTCCCTCATGAATATCGCCGAAGAAAATCTTAGCTTTGCCTCGTTAAATGAGGAATACAGCTTCTTCTATGGGACAACAGGTGGCTCTGTTCGTGTGCCTGATAGAGAGAAATTAGCGGACTTGTTGCTAAGTGTTTTTGGTGAGGGATATTAAACATTATTGCAAAGCCCGCAGTTGATGTATAATCATGATAATTACAGATTAAATATGGCATATTAAAGTGTCTTGCACATATTTAATGATCCTCTGTACAGTGAATTTATCAAAGCAGGTTATTGTGCATCGTTTCGGAATTATTCTTGTTTTTATAGTGACTATTCTAGTTGGTTGTCGTCCTCAAGTGGCACATCAAGCAGAGCCACTGCCGACAATTCAACCCAGCCCAACATCACCTGCTGACCTAGAATCAGCAGAACGGGTGGCACGCCTTTACCTGGATGCGTGGAGACGGCAAGATTTCGATGAGATGCACCGTTTATTGACCTTTCGCAACCAAGAATCTACCCCCCTCGAAAATTTTCGGGCAACATATGAAAATGCCCAAACAACAATGACCTTTGCGTCAATGGAATACACCGCAAAATCCCTCTTACGGGAAGGGGTTCGGATTGTGGTGTTCCAATATGATATGACATTTGATACCCGTATCCTCGGCACATTCACAGACCCCAACCGCGAATTACGAATGGTGATTGACCCTCAAAATGGCGAATGGCGAGTAGCTTGGTCATTAGGTGATATTTTTGCGGAGATGGGTAGTGGCGCGACACTTGTATTTGACCCGCAAATTCCCAGCCGTGCCAATATCTATGATCGCAATGGCGAAGTCTTAGCCGACCAAAACGGACGGGTTGTGCGTGTGTTTGTCAGTAATGAAGATATTCCTGACCGCCCTGCATGTTTTCAGGTTTTATCGGAGACGGTTGATAAATCCCTTGAAGAAATTATTGACCTCTTTGATGTGCGCTCGGGTGTGAACTGGGAAGTTGATGCTGGCGTAATGGAACCGACTGTATTTATTGAGCGTAATGTAGAAGTCGAAGAAAAATGTGGTGCAGAATTTAGACAACAAGCCACCCGTCGCTATCTGCGTGGGTCACTTATGCCTCACATTATCGGACATGTCGGTTATCCTGCTGAAGATGAAATTGATGACCTCGAAGCTGAGGGATTCAATGCTGAGACTATTATTGGTAAAGCTGGGATTGAAGAAAGCTGGAATGATACTTTAGCTGGTCGCCCTGGGGGACGTTTAACACTGGTTTCATCAGGCGGGACACGCTTACGTACTTTGACTGAAGTCCGCTCACAAATTCCAGAAAGTCTATGGTTAACCATTGATTCTGATTTACAAGAATATGTCCTACAGGTACTCGGTGAAGCCTATCTGGAAAACTCTGGATCATGGGGTCGCACCTCGAATGGGTCATCGGTTGTTGTGATGGATGTCAAAACAGGTGAGATTCTGACGATGGCGAGTTATCCTACATTTGAAGGTAATGCTCAAAATCCTTTCCCTGCTGTCGGACGTGAAGTCGCTGACCTTGTTTTGGAAAGCCTTGCCGAAGATAGCCGTGTCCCACAACTCAATCGCCCAACACAAGGGGTCTATCCAACCGGCTCTGTGATGAAGGTCATGAGTTCAATCGCCGCGCTCGAAAGTGGTGTCTATGTAGAGGATACCGCTTATTTTTGTTCGGGTATTTGGAATCACGAAAATGACTTCCGTTATGACTGGTTAGCAGGCGGTCATGGGCGGATGACCGTTCAATCAGCAATCACCAATAGTTGCAACCCTTTTTATTATGAAGTCGGTTTCAGACTCAACCAAGCAGACCCCTATCTACTCTCGAAATATGCACTCTTGATGGGGCTTGGCGACTTCACAGGCTTAACTGATATTGAAGAATCTCCCGGAAATATCCCGACCCCTGATAATGTATTACAGACATCAGGTTTGCCGTGGTCATATGCTTTTGCGGTCAACTTGTCGATTGGGCAAGGTGAAGTGCAAGCCTCGCCATTACAGATGGTGCGGATGTATGCGGCTGTCGCAAACGGCGGTTATCTCTTGCGTCCACAACTGGTGCGTGAACGGGGTATCCTCGACCAACGGACAATTGTAGCTGAGCGCGATGTGGTTAAAGATACGGAACTAAGCCCTGACAACCTTAAAATTATTCGCACAGGGATGTGTGATGTTACAAAAACACGCACAGGGACAGCCTCTCATATCTTCCGTGATTCACCTCTACTCGATATTGGTGTTTGCGGTAAGACAGGGACAGCCCAAGCTACAGGGGATGGTGTACCGCCCCATAGTTGGTTTATCGCTTATGCGCCTGAAGATGACCCGCAAATCGCGATTGTGACGATGATTGAAAATGCAGGGGATGGTTCTGCAATTGCCGCACCAATTACCCGTCGCATCCTCGAATATTATTACTTCGGTCCATTTGATTAGGGTAAATAGCATTTGAAGCAAAACACTTTTTATCTTGTTGTCCATTGATGCTGACCATAGACATCTAAAATCGATTGTTTGAGCCACATCTGTTGTGAGGTGCTCAGTTGTGGGTAACATTGCTCAAAGTCTTGTTGATAATCAGCATTTGTATCACTGTATTTTGCTTTGAAGAGCAGAATAATCTCAGGCGCAAGGATTGGGATATGGCGACTAGATGTGAGAAACGCATCTTCAAGTGGCAGGCGAATTGACAGCTTGCGACGGAATTTATAATGAGTATCGTCAGCTTCACTAAATAAGACCTCCAGATAATGCTCAGGGTAATCAGGATGACTACACCAAACATTATGAATCGGTAATTCTAGAAACTCACCCACTAGCCAATCAGATAATTCACCAGATTCGACTTTTAATAACTGCCAGCCTTGTGCCAACAGAAATGATTGTATCAGTAGTTGGTCACTACGCTTAACTGTGATGTCGAGGTCTTTATGATCGCGTGTTTTTTGATTGAGATAAATGTCAATCCCCCATCCACCACAGACCGCCCATGTTATCGGCAAATCATTCAACACCTGAAGTGCATTATGGGCAGGTTTATCCAGTATCGTCACGCCGTTTCATCCGATACCAGATTGAGGGTAAGCCAATGGAGGTATCCTCACTAAACACCTCAGACACAATCTCAAAGTAAGGTGTAAATAGACGGTGCACATCCTCAGGTGTCCAACCTATATCTGAGCCTTTGCTGGGTTGATGCACATAGAGCATAAATGTTCCCTGTGGTCGGCTGAGTTTGGCAAGGTCGCCCGCATACTTTTCATTTTTCGACTTCTCAATCCCATGTCCACAGCCAATATCAATGATTAAATCATAAGGTGGGCGTAGGGCATCGAGTCTTTCGAGCTTGGTCACATCATAGCAAAGCATCTGATAGAATTGGGTTGGGAACTCAGCCAGTTTAGGTTCGGCACGGTCAATCGCTGCCTGCACAAAATCAACCCCATCTACTGTCCAATCTTTCTCCAGCAAAAATTGAACCGTTGTCCCAGTGCCACAACCAAGGTCAAGGGCTTTACCTTTTGGTAACTCCGCAATAATCGCTACAATTTCGGGGGGAACGATATTTGTATCCCATGGTGTTTCATTAACTTGATAGCGTTCTGTAAATTTTTGTTGTTTATTATCAGTCGTCATAGATAAAACTTTCTTTATACAAAAAATCGAACGAGATAAACACTATGATACCCTGTTTGGTCACCTGATGGTCACTTTTCCTCCCAAACCCAATAAACCGTATCGATGTCGTCAGGTGAGCGTTGGGTATAAGATTATGTGCATCGGGTCGAAACTGATACAATAGAGGTATCAATTTCTATCGGGGATATTCAATGTCAGACGAAAACAAAAACCAAAATAATGACGATCTTACACAACCCAACCATACTGACGATAGTCTATCATCAGAACATACAGCATTAACGCCCAATAGTGACAACCTAGAGCCAACCATGCCTAGCGGTGATAATCTGTCTGACGATATGACGGTCAGCGCGACCCAACACGATGCCGAAATGACGCAACTGGCGGATGATGATATTGAGCAAACCATTCCTAATGTTCTCTATTCGCAAGAGATGCCAGCCAAAGCGAAGGATATAGAAGAATTCGACCCAGAGACACTCCCGACCTATGCAGGTGATATGGGTGAAGATGAGGAATTTAATCAAGAAGCAACGCTCATCGATGAAGAAGCAGAGTCGCCACGCAAAGATAACGAAACCCTCACCACAGATATGGTCGAGGTGGATGTGGATGCGGATGTGCCATTTCATCTGCCACATATCTCTGAATTAGAAGAAACAGAACGCGATGAACGCAAAGATATGAATAAGATGGTGACGATGCCGATGTATGGCGACATCACACCGAATGAAGGGGTAGAACCGACTTTACCGGGGACATTTGGGCTTGATCCCAACCCAGAGATGAATGCTCCCAAAGCACCTGTGCCACCATCACCCTCTTCTGCACCGACGATGCAGACACCACGAGTGATACAGCCACAACAACAAAATCAAATCCCGCCACGCCCAGCACCACAAGCGGAACAAACGATGCCCAATCCACAATTCCAAGATGCGCGTCGTCAACCGCCACCACCGCCTCAATCTCAACGTGGCGCAGTCCCGCCTCCCCAACGCTTACCGCGCAAACGAGGTCGTCGTCGTATTTTGGGTTTACCAGCAGGCTGTTTATGGGCTGTTGCAGGTTTATTTGTCACCTTTTGTGGTGGCTTGACCCTATTAACGCTATTGGGTGCGATGGTCTTTGTCCCCCAAATTGAAGCTGAATGGACAGAGCGGATTGCAGAAGTTGATAATTATCGTGGCTTTGAAACCACCTTTATCTATGACCGTTATGGCAATGACCTCTATGAAGCCTTTGGTGAAGGACGACGTGAGCGTGTGACTTATGATCGTTTCCCACGATCTTTGATATTAGCAACCATTGCGATTGAGGATGATTCCTTCTTTAATAATGTTGGAATTGATGTGGGGGCGACGATTGTAGCAACGCTCAATTTTGTGGGTGCTGCCCCAGATGAAAATACCCCCGGTGGGAGTACCATTACCCAACAGCTTGTGCGGAACGTCTTATTCGATTACGAAAAACGGAATGAGCGCAGTATCGCACGTAAAGCCGAAGAAATTATGCTGGCGATTGTCATGACACAATCCAAAAGCAAAGAAGACATTCTTGAGATGTATCTCAACGAAATTTATTATGGAAACTTAGCATATGGCGCACAAACAGCCTCGCAAATCTTCTTTGGCAAAGACGCATCCGAGTTAACATTGGGAGAAGCGGCACTCTTGGCAGGGTTGCCACAAGCCCCTTCTAGCCTCGACCCACTAAACCCAGACCCAGCTGTTCAAGCCGCTGTTGATAATCGTTGGCGACAAGTCCTCGGTGAAATGGTTGAAGAAAACTACATCACCCAAGCACAAGCCAGCGAAGCCCTCAGTGCAGGTTTATCATTTGCCTCGCCTGATGTCTCACTCAACGCACCGCACTTCACAGTCTATGCACAAGGTGAGCTTGAACGTTTGATGACGGAATTGGGATATAGTCCAGAAGAAATTACACGCGGTGGGTTACGTGTCTATACAACACTTGACCAAAATGTAAATAACCTAGCGCAACAATCGGCAGCAAACCAAGTTTCCCGTTTAGCTGCTAACAATGTCAGTAACGCTTCAGTCGTTGTTACCAAGCCATTGACAGGTGAAATTATCGCGATGGTCGGCAGTATCGATTATAGCAATGATAGCATCGATGGTAGTGTGAATGTGGCAACTGCTTTCCGTCAACCGGGGAGTACCATGAAGCCCTTTACCTATTCGGCAGCTATTGAACGTGGGATGAGTGCTGGGGATGTGATTTGGGATACACGTACTGAAATTGGTATTCCGGGACAACCGCTCTATACACCGCGTAACTACGATAGTGCCTTCCACGGACCGATGACCATGCGGACTGCATTAGCAAGTAGTTATAATATCCCAGCTGTTCAGACTTTACGCCTTGTCGGAGTCGATTATCTACTTGAATTCATGCGTCGTTTTGGTGTCACAACCCTAAATGAAGATGCATCACAATATGGTTTATCCCTGACATTGGGTGGCGGTGAGGTTACATTAATCGAGTTAACCAATGCCTATGCCATCTATGCCAATCAAGGATCATATGTTCCTGTCACATCCATCTTATGTATCGTCAATAGTGATGGTAATATTTTGTACCAGTATGAAAATTCTTGTCCAGAAGGACGCTCAACGGAGCAAACGGTGAATCGGACAGGCTTCGGCAAGCAAGTTCTTGACCCGCGTATTGCTTATATCATGACCGATATTATGGGTGATAATAATGCCCGTAGTTCGGTGATGGGTGCAAACAGCCCCTTGCGTACCGATGGTATCTTCTCATCTGTCAAAACAGGGACAACCAACGATGTCAAAGATAACTGGACAGTCGGTTATACACGTAACGTTGCGATTGGTGTCTGGGTCGGCAATAATGACGGTCAGCCAATGGTCAATTCCTCAGGTTTGACAGGTGCAGCACCGATTTGGAATGCTGTGATGACAGGGGTCTATAACAATCAAAATCTATTAGGTGCATTTTCAACAGGGGGTCAGCTACTCAATGACCAACCAATTCCTCCTGATGGCATGACCCTGCGTCAAATTTGTAATGTTCGCCGTTTAACCGACCCATCCAATGGTTGTCCAGCAACATTTAATGAATGGTTCTTGAACGGCTCTGCTGGGATTCCTGATGCTAACGGCAACCTGATATTCCCTGACCAAGTCATCGAAAATACACCCGTCCCGACACAAGGCTCAGTCGTGGAAGAAGTCTCCCCTGGGATATACAGAACACTCGCATTCCCACTTCCACCCGAAGTTGCAAATAGTATTCAATTCAATGTTGCCCCTGGGGAAAAACAACCACTCCCGCCGAAATATTGCCGTGTTCCTGTCCAAGATGCTCAAACAGCTTTATCATTAGGCGCACAAGACCTATGGTTCATCGGGGGTCCTGCAACCTCTCAAGCAGATGCAGTCGAAGCCGAACGCTATGCCCGTGAAAATAACTTAGCCTATTTACCCACAATTGATTGCTGGACAGATGTTTATGGTTATCAGTCGATTGGTGGAGTGGGTGCAGTTTTACAGATTCAACAACCTGCGAATGGTCAGAGTGTCAACGGCGTAATTCCCATTATTGGGACGGCACAATTTGACGGTAGCCAAGGCGATCATTATCACATGTTTATACGTGGTGGGCAGTTTGCCGATTGGACTCCACTGGGTACACAACATAATAGCCCTGTTGCGAATGGACAATTGGAAGAACTTCATGCCGATGCCCTACAGTCTGGCTCATATATCTTACGCTTGGGCTTAGTTAAAGGGGTGGATGTGGTACAGGTCACAGATATTTCGTTTAATGT
>CAYGTY010000047.1:13088-34123 GCA_964352825.1 uncultured Anaerolineaceae bacterium | reverse complement strand
CTGAATCAATTTCTGGATTACCTCATCAATATTGAGAGTGCTACCTTGTTGTATCGCTTGTTTGAGTTCATCAGGATGTAGAATCTCCTCTAAGGACTGTTTGAGTGTTTTGAGTCGCAATTGCACATCACTATTAACCGCAGGGTGCGATTCAATCACGCCAATCAACATCCCAGCCTGTTTCGGATTTTGATAATGAATATATAGCTGGGCAATCCCCACTAAAGACTCTAGCAATCCGCCGTAAAAGTTCATCTCGAAAGCAATTTTGAGGCAATCTTGAAAAGTCGATTGGGCATTGTCGATGTTGTTTAATTCGAGGAATATAAAACCGAGGTTATTCAGGTTCAAGACAATTCCCCAAACATCATCTTGTTCTTGATAGATGTCTAGGCTTTTATAATGAAACTCAATGGCTTCTTTATCGTTGCCTTCGTGGGTGGCGATGAGTGCCATAATATAATATCCATTGGCAATTCCCCAATAATTATCCAATTCAATAAATATGGCTTGCCCTTGTTCGACAAAATCCCACGCACTATCAAAATCGCCAGTATATGAAAATGTCCACCCAATATTATGTAAGTTGAGTGCCCATTCAAACTGATTACCCAACTCATGGTGAATATCCGCACAGTGACGATAATAGATGATAGCGGGTTGATAGTGTCCTATATAATAGGCGGTGTTGCCAAGGTTATTATAACTATCGGCTAGCCCAATGGTGTATTCATGTTGCTTGGCGAGTTCATTGGCACGCGTAGCATAGTCATGACCTTGTTGATATTCACCTGTGCGCCAACTGATTTCACTTAATGGATTCAGAAAATCAACACTGCGTACATCATCCTCTGCGAGATGAGCCAAAGCATAATTTGCATAATCCCTTACACGCGCGTCGTCACCTGAATAGCGACCATATTGGCGAATCAATACACTCATATAAACCAGTTCTTTGTCTATCTGTCCTGCTGAGTGCCATAAACCCATCAAAATCTCTGCCCAGTTTATGTTTTCACCATGTAATGATTCCACAACCCCTGCAACTTCATGGCTCAGTTCCTGCATTTCTTGCTCACTTAACTGGTCAAGCAGATGTTCGCGTAATTGGTCATGGGTGAACCGCCAATTCCCATCATATAATTCCAGCACATTGACATTGGCACAATCATGTAACCAAATATCAAATGACTGCTCATATCCCTGAAGCAGATGCTCCATAATCTCTAAATCAATATACCGCCCATAGACAGCGGCAAGCTTTAAAATCTCATATTGTTCGATGGTGACTTGGTCTAATTGACGTTGAATCACCATTTGGATACCCCCAGCAACAACACGCTGTGGCAAATCAAGCTCGCCGATGTTATCGAGGTTGCCAGCTTCCTTCGCTAATGCCCGTACGACTTCGACAACAAAGAAGATGTTCCCCTCGGTTGTGCGCTGGAGCAAATCTACGATGTCTGGTTTTTTACCAGCATCCCCCAACATGGATTCACTGAGTTCGGCAATTTCTTCATACGATAAGCGACTGAGCTTAAAGGCTTGCATTTGGGGTAAGGATGTTGGCAAATCAGGGCGTTCATCATCCCGAAAGTTCCCAATAACCATCACAGGTAAGCGGTCAATATATTGATTCATCTCGCGTAATACATCGAGCCCATCTTCAGCCCAGTGCAAATCTTCTAATAAGAGTAGGATGGGTTTCTTTTGTTTAGCAAACAAACTCAAAATTGCGTTAATCAGGTTTTTGCGGACAGCTTCGGTTGATAACTTCGGTAAAGGTGGAATCTCGCGCCCCAACAAGTCTTGAATATCAGGGACAATTTCACTTAAGAAACTCGCATGTTTATCACTTATGTCTGTTGCTAATATGAGTTTACGGACAATGTAGCGCCATAGCTGAAACGGCAACCCTCCATTACTCAAGGCTTGCCCACGATAAACGATAACACCCTGTACCAAGGCTTGTATTCTTAACTCTTCCATCAAGCGTGATTTCCCGACACCACTCTCTCCGCCAATGAGGATGGTACTGCCTTGATATTCTTTTTTGAGGTTACGAAGCTGGGTCAATAAAAATTTGCGTTCTGATTTACGCCCGACAAAGGTTGCCGCCTGCAAGAAACTTTCGCGGACTTCGGTGCTTTCACTAATTGATTCTTTGCCAATCACTTTTGATAAATCAATGATGACATCTGCGGCATCTTCATAACGAAAGTTCGGGTCTTTGCTGATGAGTCGCCCGATAACAGTTTCCAGTGGCAAGCGTGTTTGGAGCTTATGGTTGTCTGATTTGACTTTGGGCAAACGTGATAAATTAGGATAGGTTTTCAGAATATCGCGAATAAGTGTTTTTGTATTGGTTGTATCAAAAGGATATTGACCTGTGAACATCTCATATGCAATCAAGCCCGCCGCATATAAATCTGCTGTGCGCGAAATAGTTATTCCCTCAGCACCCCGAATGACCTCAGGAGGCATATACAATAATGTACCAAGCAAGCCTTCCTGCGCCGCATTCTCAGCAATAGCAATCCCAAAATCCAATACCTTCACTTTGCCTTCAGCCGTCAAAAGGATATTATCGGGCTTGAGGTCACGGTGGACGATACCACGCCGATGGACATACATGAGAGCTTGCATCAATTGCACGAAGTAATCGAGGCGTTGTTCGGTTGTTGCGCTTTGCGAACCAACAATCAAGTTTTGGGTATTTTCTAAATAGCGCATTGTGAAGAAGGGAGTACCCTCACTATCCCACCCATAATCCAACACCCCGATAATATTAGGATGATGTAAGGATGCTAAGGCTTTAAACTCTGCACTAATGGCGAACCGGTTTGTCATATTCTTGTTATTTGTTTCATCACCACTGTCAGTCAGGTTCTTTGCCAGCTTGACTTGCTTGAGGGCAACGACCTCCTCATTCACACGGTCAATCGCGCGGTAAACAGCCCCCATACCCCCTTCGCCCAGTTTTTCGACAAGTTCGTAGCGGTTATTAATCAATATAGGGTTGGGTGAGAGTGGTTGAATTGTCATTACAAAATCCATTTGTTTTACGCGTTTAATATAGCGTTTTTGAGAGGGATTTACTACTAAATTGATGATTATTGTTTTCCGCTAATGCTGTGTCGATGTATACTGATAAGTATAATGAAGCTTACATTAGTAACTAAATTATGATTATTAAAAGGATAAATACATTATGCAATTCCCTCATGGTGGTGAACTGATTGCCCAGATGTTCAAGCAACAAGGTATCTCTGTTGTCTATACTTTATGTGGTGGGCATGTCGCACCGATTTATGATGGTTGTCTGAATCATGATATTGATGTGATTGACTTTCGCCATGAACAAGCGGCAGCACATGCGGCAGATGCTTATGCACGGTTAACACGAAATGTTGGGGTCGCGATTGTAACCGCAGGTCCTGGGGTAACCGATGCCGTGACAGGTGTTGCGAATGCTTACCAAGCCCGTAGCCCCATGATTTTGATTGGTGGTGCTGCCCCCCTCAAAGATAAGGGCAAAGGCGCGTTACAGGAAATGCCACAAACGGATATGTTCAAGACCTTCACCAAAGCCAGCTTTACACTTGAACGTACAGAGGACATCCCAGCAAAATTTGAGGAAGCCTATCGTATCGCCTTAAGTGGTCGCCCTGGTCCTGTGTTTATCGAAGTCCCCTTTGATGTTTTATTCAACTTCGTGGATAAACCTGCGTCCCTACCTGATAAAGTTGTTATCGAACCGCTTGAACCAGCAAGCAATGATATACAAGCCATGTTCGAGATGTTGCGTAATGCTAAAAAACCACTCTTGATTGCAGGCACACAAGTCTACTGGGACGAAGGGCATGATGCACTGCGTACTCTGACTGAACAGACCAATATCCCTGTTTTTACGAATGGTGGAGGACGTGGTACATTACCCATGACACATCCCAACTGCTTTAAATTATCACGCTCACGGGCATTAAAAGAAGCTGATGTTGTTATATTGATGGGTGTACCGATTGACTTTCGCTTGAAGTATGGCGAAAAGGGCTGGAACGCAGATGCAAAACTCATCCAAATCGAACAAGATAGTGAAGAACTCAATCACAATCGCCAAGCCGATATAGCGATGTTAGCTAATTCACGGCTTGTATTAGAAGCCTTATCTGAGGGCTTGCAAGGTATAGATTATGGCGACTGGTTGAACCAAGTCCAAGCCAATGAAGATGAAAAATTAAAAGACCTCACCGATTGGCAAAATATCGATACTGAGCCAATGAATCATTTTCGGTTTAGCCAAGCTCTCAAAGAATTTGTGGACGAAGATTGCATTGTGATTGGTGATGGGGGTGATATTGTCAGCGCGGCGGCAAAGGTGATTGATATTACGCTCCCAGGGCAATGGCTTGACCCCGGTCCATTGGGATGTTTGGGGGTGGGTGCGCCATTTGCGATTGCAGCACAGCATCTCTATCCAGATAAACGCGTTTTGATTATTAATGGGGATGGCTCATTTGGTTTGAACGGCTTTGAATTCGATACGGCGATTCGCTTTGGTTTACCGATTGTGAGCATTGTCGGGAATGATGCTGGCTGGGGGCAAATTCGTACAGCACAGGTCAATATGATGGGGGAAGAACGTGCAATTGCAACATCCCTCGCACCAACACAATATAACAAAATTGTGGAAGCACTTGGCGGTTATGGTGAAAATATCAGCGACCCAGATCAGATTATCCCTGCCCTCAATCGCGCCTTTGAGAGTGGTTTACCTGCTTGTATCAATGTGCCGATTGACCCGAAAGGCATCAGTAAAACCAGCGCAACCACACCTTATGTTGTCTAGCGGTAGTTTACTTATCCATGACTGCTTTTAAAGCATGACATAATATATTCTAGGGGTTTAAAAACTCACATGGCAAGCGTTTTTGTTAAGAATTTAAATGCGTTTACTCTAGCGATTTCGTGCGCCATTCTTTTGTTTGGATTTCCCTATTATATGATGAATGGTGTTGTGTAAGTCGTTTTGATTCTTAATCATCGCGCCAAACACCAAAACCAAAAAAACAATACCCAACAACGCCATATGACTCGCTTCATCAGCAATTGTGATATATCCCCATACGCCAGTCCAAATTATTGTTAAAGCTAGGACAAATTTGGAGAATGCTGATACCTTCGCTTTTCCAATAACCCGAACACCAAGCGATTGCTCAACTAGCCGACCTGTGCAATAGCATTCCATACTTTGACCAAAATTTTGATGACAGGTAAATTCATAATCGTCTGTTATCAGAACATCAATGAATTTTAGTCGCCTGCCTTTCCAATTTTTATGCCCTTCACGTTGCAGACTGTGCAGTTTGAACACCATGTTGTCCATTGTGTCCAAAGTATAAAACTCAAATGGCTTACCTGCGAATAGATAATATAGTGCTTTCATGCGCTTTTCTTCTTTTTCTCAAATAGCTCACAAAATATGCGATGAAACCTATGTTGGGCAAACACATCTTGAATTATAGCGAGTATTGATATTAATGTTCCAAACAGTCCAAGTAAGTGGCTTCCATTCGCAATCGAAGGTGCGAACCAAATCACCCAAAAAGTGAATACAAATATGAAAACTTTAGGCGAAATATGTGTTGTGCTACGTATTAAGGTTTTTCCGTCTGGAGCGTTGTGAATTTCACCTCTTACGTTGATTGGCTCACTTTGTCTAGAGAAATATTGCAGGTCAAAGTGATACGGAGAGTGTCCCGATAGTTTAAGGCTGACTTCAATCGACTTTTGTGGCGTGCTGGCATATTGTCCAAGCAAGTCTAAAATTTCTTCTGTTGACGCTGATGTGTAAAACTCAAATGGCTTACCCGTGAATAATTCTTTTATGGCTTTCATTGTGCGCCGTTCTTTTTCTTCTTGGTCGACTTGCCGAGAACATGGTGGACTGCGTTGTGTAACCGATTTTGCTGGCGTATGAGCATACGGATCATGAAGAAAGCCATCCCAATACCAGCGATTGTAAATACGAAAATGCTATTTGAAAGAGTAACCGCTGTCCAAACTACAAGCCATATAAAAGTTAGAATGATTTCGGAATATGCAAGGTGACCAAGATAAGTTCTCCCTTGAATATAGGCCCCACCTGTTTGAGGTATCATCTCGCCCTTACAATGTACTTCGACATTTGTACCTTGCGATAAAGAACAATAAAAACTGTCATTTGGGGTGATTGTCACGTCTATGCGCTCGAAAGAATTTTCTGACTGTTGCTGTAAACTGTATAGTCTATCTTCTATTATTTCAATTGGATGAGCCGTATAAAACTCAAATGGCTTGCCTGCGAATAGATGATAGAGTGCCTTCATGGGCTTTTCTTCTTTTTCGACTTCCCAAATACGTGATGAACTTTCTCGTAGATTTCATTTTGAACATAACGACAGGGTAGCAGAAATATAATCATAAATGCACTCGGTAGGAAGCTAAATATAATCGGTAAGGTGCTTCTCATTGTAAATGCGACGGAAATTCCTGCTAAGCCAATCAACAACCACGGAACAAAAATAATCAAAAATACGGCAAGTGTAGACTTCGAGACACTGACTCTTCCCTTGATTTCTGAGCCCGACTCATCGCGAGTGGCAGTCCCTTTAACGAGAATTTTTGTGTTCCGATTGGCTTTGCGATCCCCTTTGAACTTTAAGACCGTCCCCTTCTCAATCGGGTCAATCTCAATAGCTAGCAAGCGATGCTTCGACTTCCAACGGGATGATTGACGATAATCACGCTCTGATAGCACCTCTAGCTTTTCATAGGTTTCGAGTAGGGTGTATTCCGTATGAAATTTAAAGGACTTACCCAAGAACAATTCTTTGAAAAATTTGAACATACCCCTTTTCCCCTTCTATTTTTTAGCTATTGGTGACAATATTCAACAATCTCTCAGTGTAATAACATACCTATCGTGATTGAGGTAAATAAAGCGTTTTGTGAATGTTTAAATACAAGTTTATTTGAGTATAAAGTCGAAGAAGAAATGCAAGCCCGATCACTAATAAAATCATACTAAAGGGTACAGAGATTATACCTTTAGCGATGGTCGGGATCACAAGTTTCACAATGCCTAGACCCACTACTACTATCACATCGATAAGCATAAGGAACTGTGTCAAACGCCCCATCTCCACTTTGCCTGCCACATGGACTCCATAGGGGTCTTTTTCTACAATCCCATAAGCGATGACCCACATATGATTCCCTGCATCTCGAGTACATTTAAAACGAAACTTATCTGCACTCACTGGCTCTAGCTCAATCTCCCCTAAGTGCCTCCAATTCCGCAACAGTCGCGACCAAATAGTAGTGTGTTGTGATTTCTTTATGAGATGTTGGTAGGTTTCACGCAGAGTGTATTCAGTATAAAAATCGAATGGCTTACCTCTGAATAGTTCTTTTAAAAAAGTAAACATAGTGCTTGCCTTTGCTCACATTGACTATATTTATCTTATCAATCTCCCCAATAAAAAAGCCCCCAATAATTAGGGGGCATGGGGTATTTATTCTTTATTGATGAGTTAAACGCTTTGTACAGTTTGTCTTCACCTGCTCCATATAACAATGAACCATGATTGATCAGTTACAACCGTACCAGTCACATCTAAAATGAGTAAAAGATGAGTAAGTAGCTTTTCTCCTTGACCTTCACATTATGTGAACCTGCATCCTGAAATCAACGAACTGCTCGTTGTCAGCCATACTTAAATTTGAACGACAGCGAGTGAATTTGTAGATCGATTTTCAAGGTAAGTATATGAAGCAGAGGAGAATTACGATGGTATCTCGTCGAGACGTATTGAAGGTAATTGGTAGTGCATCGCTGGTGGCAGCTGTCGGTTCACAGTTTGGAAACAACTTGGTCAACGCTCAGTCAAACCCGACTCTGGGTAGCATATTTGTCACCCGACGTGGTCCCATCACGTTGCACACCTATGTTGCTCCCGATGCATCAGCTCAGGTAACATCACACATAATTGAAACACCGAATCGGCTCGTTGTTGTCGATACTCAGTTCTTACAGGTATTTGCACAAGATCTTCGTGCCTATGTTGACAGCATTGGCAAGCCAATCGAACGGGTTATACTAAGCCATGAACACGGTGACCATTGGGCAGGTGCAACCCAGTTTACGGATGTGCCTTTCATCAGCACCGCGACCATCGCTGAAACGGTTGAGACAAATCTGCAAACCTATCTCCAATTGATGGAATCAGTCATCGGTGCGGAAAACATGCCTGAGACACCGAATCTACCTGAAGGGTCACTGACTGCCGATGCTGAGGTTATTGACGGTATTGCTTTTGAATATCGCGTGGATGACAACGCAGAGGCAGTACAGCACTTGTCGATTCACTTGCCAGAAGCGAATGTGTGGATCGTTCAGGACTTGATTTACAATAACGCCCATTTCTTCCCCGGCACAGATCGTAAAAACTGGATTGCAACGCTGGAAGGTTTGGGCAACGATACAGTGAATGACGATTTATTGCTGGTCGGTCATGGGTTACCCACTACACGCGGTGAGGTTCAGTCGGCAATTGCTTACTTGCAGTTAGCAGATGAACTTGCCGCCGATGCAACTGACGGCGCGTCCGTCATTGCTGCGTTGCAGGAAGCTTATCCAACCTACGGCGGGAATGAATTACTCGGGTTCTGGAGCGTATTTCTCGGTTAATCGGTATCCATAATTTGGCAGGTGGCAGGCTCACACAATATGATGAGCCTATCATCTGCAATGAATACAAAGTGAGGGCTTGTATGTACACAATTGGTGAATTCGCACGCATGGCACAGGTTTCCCGACGACAACTCCGACATTGGGATGAGATCGGGCTACTGCAACCGACAAAAGTTGACTCAAAGACAGGCTATCGCTATTACAGTGCCAGCCAACTGACTGCGCTTAACCGTGTGGTGGCGTTGAAAGAACTGGGGTTATCACTGGATCAGATTCAACGTTTTGTCAACGATGATGTATCGTTGGACGAAATGCAAGGAATGTTGCTCCTTCGCAAGGCAGAGATTGAGCAACAGGTGCTGGCAGAAATGCGCCGTATTCGTGTGATTGAGTCGCGATTGAAACAGATTCGCGAACAGGGGCAGCATGTTAGTGATGTGGTCGTCAAACATGTGCCAGCAAGGAAATACATCGGGCTACGAACGATGTCACTCGACTGGGAAACCAATTTGCAACGGTGGAACAACGTAACGTCGTTGCTTGTGGATGATCGTCGCGATATACGCTATGGTAATTTTATGGGCATTTTGCACGCCGATGGGACAGCTACCGACTACTTTGATATGGAAGTTGGGCGCATTCTGCTGACAGATAGTCATCCACCCATCATGACCCATGATGGTCAGGCACTCACTATAAGAGAGCTACCCGCCTATGAAATGGCAACCTTCGTTCAAAAGGGCGCTCCCTATGAGATACATATCGGCTTTAGTGCCATCGGCGAGTGGGCAGAGCTAAACAATTATGCCTTTGTCGGACCGCTACACGGTGTTGTGATTGATTCAGTCGATTTCCACGATGCCGACGAACTCATTGTTGAGGCGCAATTCCCAATTCAAAAACGGGACGAGACCTCCAATTTGCTTGATTTCACTAACCCAACTCCATAAAGGACTTAACCATGAACAACGAAACGCTAACCTTAATTTCCAGTATCGGACTCATTCTATCCGTCATTCCTGTGACCCTTCATGGTATTGAGGCATTTTTGCCTATGCAAGCACGCTGGATTGTAAATTGGGTACTTCCATTCTTTGGATTAATGTTGCCCAACCGTAACAAATCCTTGACCTATAACGAGCAAATCAAGATGTTGGATTCGGCACTTGATAACGCGCCTGCTGAAAAACAAAGAGTCGCATCCGATTACATTTTCATCCTACTTTTTGAGCAACGTCAGGGTGGTATTGGTTTCATTGCAGTTGCCGTTGGTGCTATTTATGGATTAACACTATCCCTTGCTGAACGTAATCCCTTGCACTTAGTGTATGTCATCATCGCAGTATTAATGATGATCGCTAATGCTAATCATGCTGGCATACCATTACTGGGGCATCATCCTAAGGTCTCTCGAAATGGTCGAAACGTGGGGATTGTGTTTACGCCATTTTGGGCAGTTGCTGCCGTTCTGAATGGTTTGGCATTTGTATATTCGTTGGGATAATTGTTGATAAAGCTCCCTGAGAGTGTAGCAAAACTTTTAATAGGTTCAGTTCTTATTTAGTTTCTTGCTAAGAAAAGTCCCCTGACAATTAGGGGACTTTAGACATTTGATAGTTAAAAGCCTATGTAAATGCAGGTGTCAGATACGGCTCGTTCACAGCGAACAACTCATCGACCATCTGCTGAATTTCGGCGAGTGACAAGACCGATGCCGATAATGGCGAATAGGCGACGGCTTGATAAATCAGACGTTTGTTGCCTGTGAGGATGCCCTCGACTGCCATTTCTTCAATCTGTGAGTAGATGTTGGTGATGGGTGTCACCGATGTCGGTAATTTGCCGACTGCGACTGCTTCCAGACCTTTGCGTGATGCCCACACAGGGACTTCCACACATGCATCATAAGGCAGGTTATCAATCAAGTTTTTATTAGGGACATTTCCGTTAAATTGGAAAGGTGTTCCGCCTTCCATCGCATTCATAATATAAGCGGCATATTCGTGACCGCGATTGAGGTCAACTTCTTGATTTTCAAACCAATCATGGATGTCATCGCGCCAATCACTTTCACGCCGACGGTATTCTTTGAGGATATAGGCATGTTCCCCTGGATTCCAGTTTGTGCCGTGTGTTGCATACTTTTCGATGAGGTCAGGGCGTTTTCTGAACCACCAATTGTATTCCGAGTTATGTCCACTGGATTCGGTCACATAATAATCGAGTGCCAAGTACATCTCATTACGGACTTGTTCTGCATTATAGGTGTCTTCATTTTCGGTAATGGCTTTATGAATGAGAGGGTAGGCATCTTCACCATTCCACAAAAATTCAGTATACCAAGCGGTGTGATTAATGCCTGCACAGGTATAAGTGATTTCATCATAAGGCGCGCCAATCCATTTTGCTAACATCTCGGATGTGCCTTGAACACTATGGCATAGACCTGTCACCAGAATATCGGTTTCGCGGTCAATCGCACGGCATAACATCGCCATCGGGTTTGTGTAATTGAGCATGAGCGCATTCGGGCAATATTTTTCCATGTCTTTAGCAATATCGACCATCACAGGAATGGTTCGCAAGGCACGGAAGATACCAGCAACTCCGCGAGTATCACCTACATTAATATCAACCCCATATTTCATCGGGATTTCAATATCATGTCGCCATACATCAGTCGAGCCAACGAGGATGGTCACAACAACATAATCTGCACCTTTGAGGGCTTCGGCTCTATCGAGTGTTGATGTCACTGTTGCTGGATATTCACCTTCCGCAACGATGCGATCGATGGCGCGTTTTGCAAAATCAAGCCGTTCTGCATCAATATCCATCAAGGCAATTTCTGCACCTTCTAACAAAGGGAAGGTCAATAAGTCGCGCACGAGCTTCCGTGTAAATCCGAAACTACCTGCACCAATAAATGTAATTTTTGGCATTTAAGCTCTCCTTTGAAAAATTATTTTGATTGCATTAATTGTAGCCTGTCATGATTAAAACACCAATAACTCTCTATCATGAATTCTTTATCCTTAGCTAAGGAATAGCCGTTATAATTCGGTGATATTTCGTAATAATTAAAGGGTAATCATGGCTTATCAAATTGATTGGTATATTAACCAACGTGTTTTAGAAATTTCGATTAGTGGACAAGTGACCATTGATGAATTTGAACAACTTCATTTAGATTCGTTTGCACTCGTCGAAAAATCACCTTATAAAGTTCATGCGATTGCTGATATGAGTCATTTTGATGCGATGCCGACCAATCTGAAAATGCTAACTTCTGCCAGTAGTCATGAAAAGAATCATAATCAGGGGATGACTATTTTAGTGATGCCAAAAGTACAGAGTGTGATTCGCTTCTTGATGACAGTGGTTATGCAAACCTTGAAGTTGGAGTATCGAATTTGTGAAACGCGAGAAGACGCTATTGATGTTTTACAGCGGATTGACGCAGATTTGAAAAATGAAATGCACAATGTAGAGCTTGTAGATGGTGAGACCTCTTAGAGGCATTATCTAAAATCACTATCCTAAATTTTGAAATTCCTAAAAATGAGTTAAATTTCATCCGCAAGCGTAACAATTTTGTGTTATAATCATTTTTGTTATTTCAAACACTTTTTTTCATCTATTTTATACTCATTTCGTTTTGGAGGTGAAGCCGTGAGCAGTCGCTACCCAAATAAATATGTTATTGGACTCACGGGAAATATCGCTGTAGGTAAGAGCACGGTACGCCAGATGCTCCAACACCTCGGCGCATATACCGTTGATGCCGATAGCATGGGACATCAAGCGATGTCACCCGGCGCGCCCGCCTATAGACCCGTCATCGAAACTTTTGGCAAGATGATTGTTGGGAGTGATGGGCGAATTAACCGGACTGCACTTGGAAATATTGTTTTTTCTAACCCAGAAGCACTAAAAAAATTAGAGTCAATTACACACCCCATAATTCGTAAAGCAATTGACACCCTGATTTCACGCTCGAAGCAACGTGTCGTCGTCATTGAAGCAATTAAATTGCTCGAAGGCGATTTGAAAGATGCTGTTGATACTGTGTGGGTCGTAAACTCAACACCACAAACACAGTATCGACGTTTAATTTCTAAGCGCAAAATGTCCGAAAATGATGCCAAACAACGTATTCTTTCGCAAACGAAACAAGCGAATAAGCTCCAACAAGCCAATGTTGTCATCCAAAATAATGGCAATATTGAGGATACGTGGAAGCAAGTACAAATGCAGTGGTCAGAGATTCGCAAGACCTTGTCTGCTGGTAGCGCACCTGCTCCTTCATCTGATTCGCCCAAAGCCTCTCCAGCACCTGCACAACCTGCCAAACCTGCTCAACCTGCTCAAGCACAACCGAGTGCAACACCATCTGCACCTGCTGCGAGTGCATCGGGTAGTGCGGAAGGTATTGAGATTAAACGCGGGATGCCAAGTAACGCTCAGTTGATTGCGGATTTCATCAACCAGTCTTCAGATAAATCGGTATCACGTATGGATGTGATGATGTCCTTTGGACAGAAAAGCTATTTCATCGCACAGAAAACCGAAGATGATATTGCCGCCTTGATGGGGTGGACTGTAGAAAATCTTGTGACACGCATGGATGAATTTTATTTGAAATCGAGTATCCCTGCCGCTGGAACAATTCCGAAGGTCATACAAGCGATTGAAGATGCCTCACAAGAGCTACAGAGTGAAGTCGCGTTTATCTTCTTAATGAGCAATACAGCATCTGACCAAGTCCAAGCCTTCCAAAGCACGGGCTATGAGACGATTGTTCTGAAAGAAATTAAAATCCCAGCATGGCGCGAAGCCGTGGAAGAAACAGTTGATGGGCGTGATATGATTGTGCTATGGAAGCAATTGCGGAAAGACCGCGTGCTACAACCAATCTAAGCAATACCAAACATGAAAATATCAAATGCGCCGTGTGACACCATGCGGCGTTTTTTGTTCTAAAGTCGGTCACATATTACTAGAGGACTGATGATTTGTAGGGCTGTGACCTGTCTCAGCCGACAATATCATGCAAGAACATATCATAATTAAATCATCAATAGGATATGGATACGAACAATATGGATGAACAATTACAGGGTGCGATTGAGCGCATCACCTACTATAACGATGAGAACGGCTATAGTGTCCTCAAGATTAAACCCGAAAAACGGATTCCACGCGCACAAGCACGGGACGGCACAGTAACGGTTGTCGGGATTATGCCAGAACTCGTTGAAGGGGAATCGGCTCAATTTGTTGGGGAATGGATTAATGACCCGCGCTACGGTTTGCAGTTCAAAGCACAACAAGCCATCCCTGTTGCTCCCAGTACCGAAAAAGGCATTGTCAGTTATTTAAGTAGTGGGATTGTGCGTGGCATCGGACCGCGGACAGCCGAGAAAATTTATGATCACTTTGGTGAAGATACCATCTCGATATTAGATACCGAGCCTGATCGTATTCATGATGTCCCCGGATTAAAGCCCTCACTTGCTAAAGACCTGATTGACGCATGGCAGAATAATCGCGTCATGCGGAATGTGATGATTTATCTGCAAGGCTTGGGGATTAGTGCGAAGATGGCGCAACGAATTTATGGTGAATACGGCTCACAGACATTACAGATTATCGAGAGCAATCCCTATCAGTTGGCGGATGATGTGTTTTTGGTTGGGTTTCGTAAAGCAGACCAAATCGCCCGTGAAGGGATGTCTGTTCCGCTAGATTCTAAATATCGGCTTCGGGCTGGCTTACATTATGCCCTCAACGAACTCTCGCGCGAGGGACATACCTTTTCACCCCGTGAAGAATTGCTGACAAAAGCATCCGAGCTACTGTCTGTTGATGATATAGCGGCACTTAACATCGCGCTCAAAGGGCAGTTGACGGCTGGTAAATTGGCGGAAGATTTAATTTATGTTGATGAGCAAGATGAGCCGATTTCTGCGATTTACTTGCCCAAGTTCTTTCGGGCAGAAACCACTGTTGCCAAAAAATTGCGCTTCATGGCAGATAGCTTCAGCGCGATTATCAATGACCATCGCGAGACCGATTGGCATGATTTTTTATCGGAGCTAACCGAGCAGAATAATGTCCAACTTTCCCATCAACAACAAAGCGCAGTCACAGCCGCCTTGACCAGTAAAGTCAGTGTCTTGACTGGTGGACCGGGGACAGGTAAAACAACAACGCTACAAATGGTGATTAACGCCCTACATGCAGGCGATTATAAATTTTCACTGGCATCCCCAACAGGACGTGCTGCTAAACGATTGGGTGAAGCAACCAATGAACAAGCCAGTACCATCCATCGCCTATTAGGTTATTCAGCAGAACATGGTGGCTTTGAATATGATGATGAAAACCCCTTACCCGTCGATATGGTGATTATTGATGAAGCCTCAATGCTTGACTTGCAGTTGTTTAATCATCTGCTCAAAGCACTGCAACCGACTACCCACCTGATGCTCGTCGGTGATGTTGACCAATTACCCTCTGTTGGCGCAGGTAATGTTTTGCGTGACGTGATTGGGAGTGGTATCGCTTATGTGACACGGCTCGACCAAATTTTCCGTCAAGATGATACCAGTCATATTGTCAGTAATGCTCATCGTATCAATTTAGGTCAACATCCCTATACAGACAATGAAAGTAGCGACTTTTTCTTCTTCAATGTGGGTGATCCTGCGGGAGTTGCCGAAATGATCGTTGATATTGTCAAAACACGGATTCCTGAACGCTGGGGATTTGACCCGATACGCGATATACAAGTGATTGCACCGATGTATCGTGGTTTGGCAGGTGTGGAAAACCTCAATATGAGCTTGCAACAAGAACTCAATAGCGATTTTCGTTTGGCAGAGGTCAAACTGCATGGCAGAACCTATCGTGTCGGTGATAAAGTCATGCAGACACGCAACAATTATGATAAAGATGTGTTCAACGGGGACATTGGCTATATTGATAGCATCGATAAAGATGATAATCGAATGGAAATTGTCATCGACGATGAGTACGTTGATTATGATTTCTCCGAGACCGAAGACCTTATGCACGCGTATTGTATCAGCACCCATCGCTCACAAGGGTCGGAGTATCCTGTGGTGGTGATGCCTGTTGTCTCGCAACATTATATGATGCTCCAACGCAACTTGCTGTACACCGCGATTACCCGTGCTAAGCAATTGGTTGTTCTTGTCGGCACACGCAAAGCCATGCACATTGCCGTCAACAATAACAAAGTTGCAGAACGGCATAGCGGTCTGATGCAACGCTTGAAGGGATAGCGTATCATCAACATTTATAGTCCATCAAATAATAATTCTATCCGTTCCCTTGACGGAATGCGGACTTGGTGGCTATACTCGTAATATGGATATTTTAAGCACATATAATACACCCATGCGAATGCCAACCGTCCAATATGACAGACGGCTATTGTGGCGCGCATAAGCGTGACAATCTAGCATATGATACCGTCTGTCTTTGGCAGGCGGTTTTTTGTTATATAGAGAACAACAGGGACTTGAAAACATGCAAACAAATATCTTTATCTTATTGAAGAACGCAATTATTGCATTATTTCGCTTACCTGTTGTGCTTTTCCGTGTGTTACGGGCATTATGGCGGGCTGATGGAAGCATTAGCACCATCATGAAGAACGAAGTTGAACACGGAATCTATATCTTATTGCCTTTGTTGTACGTGTTTATTGCGCTTGTGGCATTGTCAGCATTCCTTATCTCTGATGTGCCGTTTCAATGGATGATTATTGGCGTTTGTGCCATCACCACAGTCTGGGCAGTATTCACGATTTTATTAGGTCGAGAAGTTGACCACATCGCGACCATGATGCAGGCGAGTTCCCTACAGTATTATTTGCTGTTTATGGGCTTTATCCAAACGGTGTTATGGGTTCTATTTTCGGATAATCCTAAAAATGAACCATCGTCCGTGCTTATATTATTTCTCGCCTCAGTCGTTGCTTACCTGAACGAGAAACTTGTCAAACCAACACTTGAATTTACCAATCAACAAAACATCTGAAATACAGATTTTAAAACGAAAGGAATATCATGTCAGGGAAATATATTCATGTATCAGTCGCATGGCCCTATGCAAATGGGGATTTGCACATCGGGCATTTAGCAGGCGCGTATCTACCCCCCGATATTTTTGCACGGTATCATCGCTTGGCAGGCAATCATGTCTTGATGGTATCTGGCTCGGATATGCACGGGACACCGATTTCTGTCGAAGCCGATAAACGTGGGATTACACCGCGTGAAGTCTCTGAACATTATCATAGACGCTTTGTGAAGACTCAGCAAAAAATCGGTGTTAGCTATGATTTATTCACCCATACCGACACCGAAAATCATCATCGCATTGCCCAAGACTTCTTCAAGATATTGTTAGAGCGCGGTTATCTGAGGAAAGAAACGCAGACTCTGCTCTATAGCGAATCCGAAAAGCGATTTTTGCCTGATCGCTATGTAGAAGGAACGTGCTATATCTGTGGGTACGATAGTGCGCGTGGTGATCAATGCGATAATTGTGGCAACCTTATGGAAACCACCAAATTGATTAATCCACGGAGTCGTGCAAACCCTGAAGATGCTTTGATTGTGCGCCAAGCGGAACATTATTTTCTAGCATTGGATTTATTTGCAGACCAAATCTTGGAATATCTGGACAAATATAAAGACAATTGGCGAGCCAACGTCATCACATTTAGCCAAAACTTCGTCAAAGATGGCTTAAGAGGTCGTCCGATTACCCGTGATATTGATTGGGGGATTTCTGTCCCAATCGATGGTTGGGAAGATAAACGCCTCTATGTCTGGTTTGAAGCGGTTATGGGTTACTTTACTGCCAGTGTTGAATGGGCACATAATATCGGTAAACCTGATGAATGGAAAAAATGGTGGTATAACCCAGATGCAAAAATCTATAACTTCATTGGTAAGGACAACATCCCTTTCCATACGATTATCTGGCAAGCGGAGTTGTTTGGTGTGAATGGTATCTATAACGAAGGCGACGATACCCCCTTGCAATTGCCTTATGATGTGCCTGCCAACGAGTTTATGAATATCGAAGGGCAACAATTTTCCAAGTCACGCAATTGGGCGATATGGGTACCTGATGTTCTCGAACGTTATCAAGCCGATGCCGTCCGTTTTTATGTCGCCCGCACATTCCCAGAACGCCAAGATAGTGATTTCTCGTGGGATGGTTTCCTCGCGCGTGTGAATAATGAGCTTTTGGCGGCGTGGGGTAACTTGGTCAATCGTATGATGGGTTTTGCCTACAAACGCTATGATGGAAAAGTCCCGACTTATGATGAGTTGACTGAAGTTGACCAAGCGATTATTGCGAAAACCGAAGCAGGCTTTGAGACTGTCGGCAAGCTACTGGAAGCGGTTCAATTGAAAGAAGCACTCGAACAAACCCTCGGCTTAGCCCGTGAAGTGAATGTATGGTTGGATGGGCGCGAACCGTGGAAGACAATTAAAGTCGATGAAGCCGATGCCGCACGCTCAGTTTATACAGCATTGCGCTGTATTGATAACCTGAAAATCTTGTTTTCACCCTTCACCCCCTTTAGCTCACAACAGGTTCATGAGATGCTGGGTTATGACGGACAACTCTTTGGCGATTTGAACATCGAAACCATCGAAGAAGAAACCCGTGACCATGTCGCCTTGATGTACGATGGCAGTCCTGCGATTGGTAAATGGCAACAAAGCGATTTGCAACAAGGGCAAGCTCTGCAAAAACCATCACCGCTCTTCACCAAGCTTGACCCTGAAATCGTGGATGAAGAACGCCAATATCTAGGTCAACCGCGTGATGAACATCCGATTGATATGGATGAATAGTTGAAAATTGAGTAGGGAAGGGACATATCTTTCCTAATTCTCAAACAGATTGATATGTTCGCCAATTTGATTTTGGGATGGTTTTCCCAAAAATGGGGTGACTGTCAGTAGCTAAAAACAGGTTATAGTAGGTCATCTAGGGGTGAAACACGTTTCGCCCTTACGAAAAGATCGGTATTTTGATTTTGGCGAAGGTATTGAGATTCTAAACGCAATTTATAGAGGGTGTTATGCGTGCTGACCGTTTATTATCGATTGTGCTTTTATTACAACAGCATCATCAACTGACAGCAAAATCATTGTCAGATCGGTTGGGCGTGACTGAGCGTACTATTTACCGTGATATTGAGGCGTTGAGCATGGCGGGTGTGCCTGTGTATACACGCACAGGACCTGAGGGTGGGTGTTTTCTGGATGAACATTATCGAAGTAGCTTAAACTGGTTTACCACCTCAGAACTACAGGCTTTATTGTATACAGGGACAGCCTCGCCACTCTCTGAATTGGGCATGAAACCTGCTGTTGATAATGCGATTTTAAAGCTACTCGCTCGGTTGCCCAATCAGCAAAAGCAAATCGACCAAATGCAACAACGCCTCTATCTTGACCCTTCAGGCTGGTATGGCAATCATGAAGCCTATCCTCTGTTACCGCAATTAAAAGAAGCCGTATGGGGAAATGTGGTAATTTCTACAATATACGAATCATGGGACGGTATCCAGAAGTCAGCGACTTTATACCCCTATAGCTTAGTTTATAAATCGGGGCGGTGGTATGCGGTGGCGATGGATGCTGATACAAAAGCCTTCAGGACATATCGTGTTTCGCGCTTTGCTGACGTGACTTTAGAGTCTGACACCTTCGAGCGAGACCCTGATTTTAATATTATCGCTTATTGGACAGAAGCCTCAGAGAAATTCAATCAACGTTTGCCCAGCTATCCTGTGCGCCTACGTATCGGCAAAGATATGTTGATTTATTTCCAACATCAATATGCAGGGCGTTATGAAATTGTCGAATCCAATGATGATAGCTATATCTTGGATGTGCAATATATGGTATTTGAAGAAGCGCGCACCAGCATTCTTGGCTTAGGAACAGATGCAGAGGTGATTGCTCCGCCCAATTTACAAAAAGCCATTATTGAACAAGCTCAAGCCATCGTTGATAAATATACTTAAAAATTGCACTCACAAAATCATTCTTAAAGCTCTTATATCAAATATTAAAAAGGGGACGTGACGCAAATGATAGCGATATTCAACAACATCAAACATTTATTTGTAGATAAGTCGTTTGAGTTTTATATCTCAGGTACGATGCAAGATACCCTCCTGAAACTCGATAAATTACACACCGTAGGGTTTAAAAAATTGTGGGGTAATGATATAAAACCGCTTGATGTGACAATAACACCTGAGCATGAATTTATTTGCCATCGGAGCTTTGGTCTAGGGCTTTATACAAATTGTGAAGGTCGCTTAGTTGAAGAAACCGAGGGGGTGAAGGTTATAGGGGAAACAACTTTATCAAGATTTTTTAAAGTGGGTCTTCTCCTAGCCATCGTGTGGCTTCCTGCATGGTTGGTCATGACGCTTTCCAACGAAAACCCACTTCTGTCAATATTCGGTGTCTTATCCGTATCTTTATTCTTTACTGTGATGATTAAGAATCAGAATGATTTAGATAAGATGATTCATTATATATTGAGTGATGTCGAACTGGAAAACCAAGAGGACTCATAACGATGCAAGAGGCATTCAATCATATCATTTCTGGCAAACCTTATGACTTTTATTCGCTCTATTCACTCGATGAAATCCCGAATCAGTTACGAGCCAAGTTAGAAAATGAACATTCTAAACAATCAATCTGGGAACGAATACGAGAAAATCCTGAGATGATCCTTATGCCGACAGCATCAGATAATATCTATCATTTCAAATATAATCAGGTTGTCATAGGAGATTATAGAGTCTTTTCTGAAGGTCAATTGACTGAGCGAGATGATGGAGTTTATGTTGAAGGTACTATAAAACTAAGTAAAATGGTAAAAATTGCACCGATCCTATATTTCATATTTTATTTGATTGCACAGAGTTTTATCCCATCTTCACAACTACCTGTGCTTCAATTATTTATGTTAGCGGTTTTCTTTCTTTATAGCTTAGTGTTCATCTTGGTATGGCACGAGTTTAATCAACTTCATTTAGTCATTTATGACATACTTGGGAAATCCAAAAAGAAAGATCATTGAAAGTAAATCTCATGCACTCGGTAAAATCCCGAATCAATTATGAAAAAGCCTTTACATTTTGCTTATACTGACAACATCAAACAATTTTTCACATACCTTACCAATCGGCACGACGTAAAGGTAGTGGGTCAACTGT
>CAYGTY010000047.1:9566-12988 GCA_964352825.1 uncultured Anaerolineaceae bacterium | reverse complement strand
CAATTTTTCACATACCTTACCAATCGGCACGACGTAAAGGTAGTGGGTCAACTGTCCATGCCATGCGATTACATAAGCGTTGGAACATCTCCATTTTTACAGCCATATAATCGGGATTATCCCAGTGATTATAAGTTTCGTTAGGGTCTTCTTGTAAATCATAGAGTTCCCCTGTATTGAGGCTATGCACACAGACCAACTTATAGCGACCTGTTTTGACCATCGTTGCTTGGGCATTGGGGTCTTTATGCCATGGCATCGAATTATAATATTCACAATAAACGTCCTCGCGCGGTGCTGTTACCTCATCTTCACCTGTCAGTATTCCCCATAAAGATTTACCTTGTATGCCTTCATGAATGTCGATGCCTGTTGCATCTAATAGCGTCGGGACAATATCGACTAATTCAACCATCGCCTCATGACGGACACCTGTTTGGATTTGGCTGGGCATCGAAATAATCAATGGTACATGGACAGCAGGTTCATAAAAATAAGGTCCTTTGAGGTAAATGCCGTGGTCGCCTAACATCTCGCCGTGGTCAGACATAAAGATAATAATCGTATTGTCGAGTTGACCACTTTCTTCTAATGCCGAAATCATCCGCCCAAGTTGAACATCAATAAAATCACACATTGCCCAATATGCCGCCCGTACTAAACGGTGGTCATCCTCAGTCATGGCTTCAAAATCGAACGAGCCGACGGTGTTATAAGCGCGTCGATGGTCATTTTGTTGGAAAGCTGTTTTACCATCCAGTTCACCCTCATGATAATTGGGTAAGGGGATGTCTGCTAATTTGTCGAGGTAGCGTTCAAGGTATTCGCGCGGTGGATCAAAGGGATGATGCGGGTCATAGATATTGACGGTAAAGCACCACGGATGACCATAAATTGCATTTTCATGGATGAAGTTCATAGCCTTTTCTGCACACCATGCCGTCTGGTGATATTCTGCTGTCATACCAGCTTGCACATACGGCGAACCATTAAAATTTTCAACTTGATAGGTTACACCGCGTTCACGTAACCAATGATTATAGTCATTCGTTGACCAATCAGGACGTGGATGATGCGACCAGTGAAAATCATCATAACCATCATCAATTCGCCTTTCCGTCGCTTTGTTGACAGATGGATTACAAGCTGATAAATGGAGTTTCCCTGCCAAGCCACATACATAGCCATTGTCTTTTAAGATGCGTGTGATGAGTTGTTCTGAGTCTGGTATATCTTGCCCATTTTGACGGCAACGGGTGGTGCGAGGATAGCGTCCTGTCAGGAATGATGCACGACTGGGTGTGCAAACAGGGTTCTGACAATAGGCATTTTCAAATAATACTCCGTTTTCTGCCAGACGGTCAGCCACAGGTGTATTGACGAAGGTATTGCCGTATGCCCCTAAGGTATCCCAGCGTTGTTGGTCAGTACAAACCCATAAAATATTTGGTGGATTATGCGTAGACATTGTGACTCCTATCTATAAATCAGCGATTTTGGATAGCTAGGAGTATATATCACCTGATGTATAATGACGAAAATTATACATCTCGGTAGTGTATCCGTTTCGGTTGAAGCAAAATTGGTAAGCCGTCTTCATATTTTCAGATACACAGAAACACGATCTTACCCCATCCCCAGCCCTTCCCCAACTCATTGAGGAAGGGAGTAACAAGTCCCTCTATGATGATTCGGGGAGGGGTTGAAGTTCAACCGACTTCGATACTGTACCTACATCTCTAAACGAATGGACTATGAAGGGTAATAAATGACAATCACAATCCGTAAAGAACAAACCCAAGACATCGATGCAATCTATGCTGTTGAACTAGATGCCTTCCCAGCAAATGATGAAGCTGAACTCGTCAACCGTTTACGCGTACTCGGTTTAATCTGGTTATCACAAGTCGCCGAAGTGGATGGCAAGATAGTCGGTCATGCACTCTATAGTATGGTGACTGTTACTGATGGCGATACAGTACATGAGTTCCCTGCATTAGCTCCACTTGCTGTATCAACTGATTATCAAAAACAAGGAATCGGTAGTGCCTTGATGCGAGCAGGATTAGAGGTGGCAAAGGCAGAAGGTCATGGCTTGATGTTCCTTGTTGGGCATCCTTCCTATTATCCACGTTTTGGCTTTCAACCAGCCAAACCACTCGGCTTTACATCCGATTATGTTAAAGATGATGGACCACATGAACATTTTATGGTTGCTGTACTTGATGAAAGCCTGCTAGAAACAGTGCGCGGTCATGTTAGCTATCATGATGCCTTTGAAGGAGTTTAGCTGATATGTCTTTGTACCTTTGTTTCTATTCGTCTTTGATTTAAGATTTGTGATGTTCCTGTCCGCATATAGATAGCAATTATGACCCGATTCCAAAACCATGCATCTCTGATTTTCTCACTTGTCGCTCTACTCATCATTTTGCTAGCAACGGCTGTTCGTGTGCATAATTTACCAGCGCAATCGCTATGGTATGACGAGGGTGTCGCTTATACCCATTCTCTGCGGACATTACCTGAGCTTGTCCCACTGCTACAACGGAATGTGCATGTCCCAGCTTATTTTGGGTTGTTGGGATTATGGGAAGATGTGGCAGGATCATCAGAATTTTCGCTACGTGCCTTATCTGTGTTTTTCAGTATTTTGAGTGTGGCATGGACATATGCCCTCGGCAAACGATTATTTCACCCAATAGCTGGTTTAGTCGCCGCTGGATTGGTCGCCCTCAATACCTTTAGTATTTATTATGCTCAAGAAACCCGAATGTATGCCATGTTGGCAGGGGTTGCCGCTTGTAGCCTATGGGTCTTTGTTGGCTTTTTACGTAAACCGAGTCTGAAACTAGGTATTGCTCTCGCGATTATCAACACCATCGGCATCTATACCCATGTTGTGTATGCGCTGGTGATGTTGACACAAGGGATTATGGCGGTTTTATGGTTGCTCGGTTTGATCTATGGACAATTGACCTCAGATAATAAGAATTTCCGTCCAACATTGAGGACATTCCTAGCTTATACACTGGCAAACTTGCTGACGATTGCTTTATTTGTACCGTGGTTATCAGTGGCATTGTCGCAGGTTTTCTCGCAACCGAATATCTCCGACCCCGTGCCATTAGAACAAGTTTTGCGAGTTTTGCAGGGCTGGTTTGCATTTGGCAACACCTTTGAATTTAGCATGGGCAATATGGGCTTTGTCGTATATTTCTTTTTGCTCTTTGGCTTGATTTCTTCCAAACCACAAAATCAACAAAAGCGCGCATGGTGGCGCATGTTACTGCCTGTCGTTTGGGTGCTGACATCGACTCTGCTCTATCTCTATCTGGAATTGACAACCCGTTATGTCCGATTTTTATTGCCAACCCAATTAGCTTTTGCCTTATGGGTGGGGCGCGGTGTTTGGGTATTAT
>CAYGTY010000047.1:0-9466 GCA_964352825.1 uncultured Anaerolineaceae bacterium | reverse complement strand
TTCACCTGATGATGAGAAAACTGCGAGTGATGTCCGAGATATTGTCGCTAATCATGACCGCATTTATGCTGTGTTTTATGGGACAGACGAACAAGACCCCAACGGCATTGTCGAAAGTACCCTCAATAGCACTGCCTATGAAATCCGTGAACAGTGGTTTGATGATATGCGCTTTGCTGAGTATGTCGCCCCAGCTACATTTGATGCAGTCGAAACCGTCAATCTGCGTTTTGATGATGTGATTGTCTTGGAATCCTATGCGCTTAATACCGATAGCTTGTCAGCGGGTGATGCGCTCCAACTTCAATTGATTTGGATGAGCGATGAAACCCCAAGTATTCGCTATAAGATTTTCTTGCAATTATTAGATAGCAATGGCGTATTGGTCGCACAGCGTGATAGTGAACCTGTCGGTGGCTTGTCGCTGACCACAAAATGGCAACCTGACACACCCGTAATTGATAATCATGCGCTTGCGATTCCTCCTGATTTAGCCACAGGTGACTATACCCTGATTATGGGGCTATATGACATCAATGACCCGACAGCCCGAGCAACGGTCAACGATAATAATTTTGTCGAGATTGCTAATATACAAGTTGAGGCAAGCCCATGACCCAGTTGATTATCGGAGATATTCATGGCTGTTATTATGAACTCCAGAAATTAATTGATTTAGCAGGGTTGGGATATGATGACGAGATTATCGCAGTAGGGGACTTATGCGATAGAGGACCAGAGCCACGCGAAGTTTATGAGTTTTTCCGTGATATACCCAATGCGCGTGCGGTGATGGGGAATCATGAATGGAATCATATCCGCGCGAATAATGGCTCGCTACCACCCCGTTTTGCTGCTTTGCTCACCCGTTGGAAAATGGCAGATGTCTATGATGAATTTCTGGCATGGGTCAGCAATTTACCGCTTTATCTTGATTTGCCCGATGCCTTGATTGTGCATGGTTTCTTAGAACCCAATATCGCCCTAGCTGACCAAGAACAACGCATTTTATTAGGGGTGACCTCTGCCGAGATGTATCTGCATAAAACCTATGACGCTTTATGGTATACCTATTACGATGGTGATAAACCTGTCATTGTCGGACACCGTGATTATAGTGATATTCAACAACCTCTTATTTATAATAATAAGGTCTTTGGGATTGATACCCGTTGTGTCTATGGTGGCTCGCTGACAGGTGTCCTCCTGCCTCAATTTGAACTCGTCTCTGTGCCAGCCCGTCGTGACCATTGGAGTAAAATCCAACGCAAACATGGCGCACAATAAATACAAAAAGACTTTCAGCATTTCGTATTCTGCTCTATCATCAAGATATGTCAATAATAAGTGAGATAGACTTTCCATGACCCCATATGTCATTCGGTCAGCGGATGCCGAAATCTTCCAGTCGGCAGGGCATTTGGTCGCTGATGTTTTTTCAGGGGATAACCCACGTATCTATGAGCGCATTCTGCATGATTGGATTACCAATACCCCCTATAAACCCAACTTTAAATATGATTTATGTCGAGTCGGCATCGTAGACGAAACGCTAGTCTCGCAAGTCTTGATTGAAAAGAACACCTTACACTATGGTCAGGCACGGCTTAAGGTCGCTATCATTGGAAAAGTCTCCACACATATGGAACATCGCCATAAAGGCTATTCATCGGCTTTGATGCTTGACACCCTAACCACGATTGCCGAACAAGGCGCGCACCTCGCGTTATTAAACGACCTCGGCAACTTTTATCATCAATTTGGCTTTAGTAGTGTTGTACCGACGACTGTGCTAGAAGTTGATAGTTATCAAGCCATGACGATGCCACACCCACTCAGGATTCGCCATGCAACAATTGAGGATGTTGATACCATTGCCGCGATTTATAAACGACATTGGCAAAATCGTGTCACGTTCCGTCGGTCTGCGGATTGGTGGGACTGGAAGTTTAAATCAAGTATCGACCCTGTCTTAGTGGCTGTCACACAAGGCAATCAAGTTCAAGGTTATCTATGGCGAGAGAATACAGGCAACCAACTGGAGATGGTCTGCGATAGCTTGCCTGCCACTATGACCTTATTATCTTTCCTCGGAAAACGGATGCAAAAATTGGATGAACCCTTGATTCAACTGCTGATTCCGCCTGATGATACGATTGTGTCTTTTGTGCGTCAGATGATGGATTTTGATATACGGGTTATGTATCATCATCAAAGTGGCTGGATGGCACGGATTATCAATAGCAAAGCCTTGCTTAAAGCTCTTTTACCAGAGATTACCCGCCATGCCAGTATGCGGATTTCTAATTTTGATAGTAGTGCTTTATATCTTCATTCTGATGCGGATGCGGTCACGATTGGTCTACAGACACAACCCGATTATGAACTACACCTCAGCCATCGTGATTTTATTCAAGTGATGTTTGGCTCATTGAGTCCAACCACCTTAGCCCTGCGTGACCAGTTACCCTTCGAGATGGTACGTCTGCTTGAGGTTTTATTCCCACCGCGAGTGGCTCATATTGCACCCCTCAATAATCTGTAAAATGCTTTTTAGAGAACGCCACCTATAAAAGATAACTATCCAGAACATAGGCATTGATTCGCTTTCTGTGAGAATCCAACAAATTGATTGAACTGCGATGTTGCTAAAACATCAGATAGAAAATCCCCTTTTATCGGTCAAAGAGAACAGTTTTTGTCGAATAAAACCCTTGTGAACCATTTCACAGGTCAGTTTTTGGTTATTTTCCACATAAAAACATCAATAAATTCTATGATATTCTACGGGGATGTTGTGAGAAATATCCAATATACTACTGCATGTTATGTAATTTAGACGTTTTTACTAAAGGATGAATGGCAATGGCAAATCTTGTCCCACCCGATTCCGCAAAAGAATCAGCGGCAGCCTTACTTGCATGGGCGAAAGAAAATGATATTGTAGAAATTGATGCACGTTTTGTAGATATTCGTGGCGTTCCTCAGCATTTTAGTATGCCAATTGAAGCAGTTGACGAAGGTACATTTGAAGACGGTTTCGGCTTTGATGGATCAAGTATCCAAGGTTTCCAAGCCATTAATGAATCTGACATGATTCTGTTGGCTGACCTTAGCTCTGCTTATGTAGACCCTTTCTTCAGCTATCCAACACTTGCATTCTACTGTGATATTCACGACCCAATCTCACGTGAACCTTATCCAATGGATCCACGTGGTATTGCGAAGCGTGCAGAAGCATATGTTGTTGAATCTGGTTTAGCAGATGTTGCATACTTCGGACCTGAAGCAGAATTCTTTGTATTTGATAATGTTCAATATCAGAACACACCAAACACTGCATTCTACAAAGTGGATTCCGATGAAGCGTTTTGGAACAGTGGCTCAGAAGACCCTTCATTAGGCGGTCACCTCAGCCCAATCAAAACTGGGTACTTCCCACTCCCACCATTAGACAAACATCAAGACCTCCGTGCCGAAATGGTACAACGCTTGATGGAGGTCGGTATCGAAATCGAAGTTCATCACCACGAAGTTGGTAGTGCTGGACAAGGCGAAATTGATATGAAATATGCGCCTTTGTTGAAAATGGCTGACCAAGTTGTGACCTACAAATATGTCGTCAAACAAGTTGCAGCACAATACGGTATGTATGCAACCTTCATGCCAAAACCACTCTTCGCAGATAACGGTTCTGGTATGCACGTTCACCAATCCCTCTGGAAAGATGGCGTGCCTCTATTTGCTGGTGACGAATATGCTGGCATTAGCCAAATGGCACTCTGGTATATCGGTGGTGTATTGAAACATGCTTCAGCAATCCTAGCATTCACCAACCCAATTACCAATAGCTACCGTCGTCTTGTTCCCGGATACGAAGCACCTGTAAACTTGGTTTACTCCGCACGTAACCGTTCTGCTGCTATCCGTATCCCAATGTATAGCAATAGTCCAAAAGCAAAACGCGTGGAAACTCGCTTCCCAGACCCTGCGGCAAACCCATACTTGGCAATGCCCGCATTGTTGATGGCTGGTATCGATGGTATTCGTAACCAGATTGATCCCGGTGATCCAGCAACGGTTGACCTTTACGAAGGTGAAGTGGAAACACCAGTAGTACCGGGTAGCCTCGGTGGTGCATTAGAAGCACTTAAAGCTGACCACGAATTCTTGCTTGAAGGTGGCGTATTTACAAAAGAATACATCGAAGCATACATTGAATATAAACAACTCAATGACCAAGACCCCGTGTCTATGCGTCCACATCCATATGAATTTGAAATGTACTTCAGCATCTAATTCTGAAGACTTTTTCCAACAGATACAAAACAATGAGCCATCCAAACGGGTGGCTTTTTGTATTTACAAAATAGAGTTGATTTGGAACGGATAAACCTCATCCTGTGTCTTTACTAGCAATAAGGATTAATGATGAGGCATATTCTAATGTTCAAAAATGTGATGTTTATCCTATTTCTATCAGTCGTTATATCTGCCTGTAGCCTAAGCAATGAAAAATCGGCTTCCATAACAGAGCTATCAACAAACACTTCCACCACACTTGTTGCTGCGAATAGCCCAACCGAAGAGGTTTCTCCGCCAACAGCAACAGCTATTCCACTGACATCAACACCTATTCCTATAATACAAAGTAATGAATCGAGTGCATCTATCACATGCTCGATTCCGAATCCTAATTTGCCGATTTATAGAGTGGTGAGTGGAGATACACTTTCGTCCATTGCGTTACGTGCAAATACGACAGTTGCAGAACTCGTAAGATTAAACTGTCTTGGCGATACTAACCTTATCGCAGTGGGTCAGCAATTATATGTCGCCAATGCGATTCCAACGACTAATCAGAATCTGCCACCTCAAAACTCAAAGGTTGAAGAAAAGAACACAGATGCACAAACTGATCAGTCAAATAACGCTCTGGCAATAGACCTCAGCAAGATTCCTCAATATCCTGCGACCTATCATGGCTCAATTATTCCGTCTTCATGGCTCGTCAATCATGAACATATCTATATCCTCGAAGAGAACACGACGGTTCGTCTGACATGGAGCTGGTTTCCTGATAGTTTAGGAATCACACTAGCTGGTTTTGTCATCAAACCGAACAATAAAGTTGGGGGATATACTTTGGTGGGGACAGATACCAACTTAGTTGATGGTGTATCTGCATCATGGGCTGTTCCAGTAAATGCTCAATTTGATATTTTTGCAGTAGGGCGAATTGATGGACAGCAAGAACTCGTGGTCTCCGAAAGCATCCGTGTAGGAGCGAGAAATTCTAATCAACCCCTACAACCTCGTACATACGGTACAGTATCTGTTTCGCCTACAATAGAAACAGTCAATATCACTCAGGTTTTTGTAGACCCCAATAATGTACCTACAACAATTAGTTGGCTGGGACCGAAAGCCTTCGGGTATCATCTTATTGGTGATGCTTCATTTTATTATCGCGATAATAATGGGACTAGTCTACTTGGTGTTGATAAAGACGACAGTGATGGTATCTCTATATCATTCACAACGAATCCGAGTCTGTCCGGAACGATTTATGCAGAGGGTGAGTTTATACAGTTCTCCACGCAGGTGTTTCATGTGGCTCTAAAAATGACAGACATCCAAATTGAGGCAAAAATTGAGGGGTGTCAGTTTTACGGATTTGGCATCGGTGCACCTCACCCCGTTCACACCTCACCTGATTTATCATCGACAACCCTCACCGAAATTGAAGCTGTTGTTACTTATCCAGTCATTGAAAAAAGTGGCGACTTTTACCATATTGACCTCGGTGACCAATCGGGATGGGTAGATGGATATAGAGGACAACTTATCGGTGATTGCTAGCCTTAGTGATTGATACCTTGACTTCAAGACGATAATATAGCCATTCAAACGGGTGGCTTTTGTATTCCTGCTTTTAAGTAGAAGCTTTTATTATCGGTAATTTGGGTGCAATCATCCCTGTGACCAAACCGACACTCATCAAAATAATCACCAAACCCATCAACATGCCTGCACTAATTGGCTCATTGAGCAAAATTGCACCCCATATCACACCAAAAACAGGGACAAGTAATGTGACAGTCAGGGCTTTGGTCGGTCCTGCGCTGATAATCAGATAATAGTAAAGACGATAGGCAAGGGCAGTTGCGAATACGGCTAAAGCGATTAGTGCGAAGATTGCATCTGTTGGGGGAGTTTCATGCGGAACACTCACAACCGAGAACGGGAAGAGTACAATACCTGCGCCAACTAATTGCCCTGTTGACATTGTCATATTACTAACGCCTTCAAAGGCACGCTTGGCATATACACCGCCCAGTGCATAACACAGTGCCGCTCCCAATGATGCCATCATCGCCAATATAAACGCACCATCTAATACTACAGGGCTACCCCCGACGATAAAGCTCACACCGATGATCCCCATTACCGCGCCGATGATTTTATAAATAGTCAGCTTTTCATTGAGCCAGACTGCAGCTACGACAGTTGCAAATAGAGGTGTTGTGGAGTTGAGAATCGCTGCCATTGAACCTGTAATGGTGAGTTCTGCATAACCAATCAAGACAAAGGGAATCGCAGAACTGAGTGCGCCTAAGAGTAAGAATTTGCGTCCATGCTCACGGATTTGAAGCGGTGTTTTCCGTATTTTTGCATAAGCTAATAAAATAATTCCTGCTAGGGCAACCCGTAAAAACATCATGAAAATCGGACCAAAGGGTTCGACGGCAACCCGAATAAAGATAAATGATGCGCCCCAAATTGCACCTAAAAGGGTTAAGATACCAAGTTGAAATGGTGACATACGACTAAATCCTTTGATTGATGGCGGATTGGCTTGGAATGCTAACAGAATAGATTAATTCTCATGCTTGATGATTGAACAAATTTGCTACATAGTTATATTAACGGAATAAGAGGCTAAAGGCACTCCGATTGTTGTGGTTTACTCTTCAAATGTGATTAAGAGTATATCCCCTGTTGTGACATCAACTGTAAATGTTCGCCCATCGACTGTGCGTAGGATGCTGTTATTAGCTTGGAGTAGGGCTTGGTTAGCAGGTAAATCCTCACTGAGTTGTGTGACCGTATCATATATGCCGTCTTCATCACTATCTTGCACTTGGCTGAGTTGTTCGCCATTGATGAGGTATAGTATTGTTCCCTCGACAAATAAACCTGAGACCTGCCCGATGTCACTGTCTGCGTCTTCAAATATGAGGGTTGCGTCTCCCTCATCATCAAGTCTGTAAATATCCCCTGCCCGTAAGCTCACGAGTAAATTACCAGCAGAATCTAGGGCAAGTGCTGTGATGCTATTGAGGCTATCACTATCAATCGGAACTGTGCCATAGATACGGATTGTTGCTGATGTTGGGATAAAGTCGTTTTCGACCTCAGAGGTAGATTCTGGGTCTAGGGTGGTTTCGGATGATGTATCCCGTGTCGGTTCTGGCTCGACTGTGATTTCGGCAATCGCGGTTTGGGTTTGTTCGATTTGTTGATTTTCGGATTCGGCAGTTTCTGTGGCTTGCGCATAGATAGCAGATAAGGTGGCTGTGACATCAGCGGATTGTGTAGCGAATCGGCTTTCGACAGTACTATTGATATTTGCCTCAGCTTGTTGCGTGGCTTGTTGATTATTGCTATTCAGTTCAATCGCACTACAACCTGCCAAGAGGATGATGAGGAATAGTCCAATTATCCGTTGTGTCATCTAGCTTGCCCTGTATCTGGCTTATTTATTCATTTGTTCATCATACTGTATTTGCGAAAAATAGCATAGATATTTTATAGTTCACTGTATTCTAAGAGGTGTTATGTTGAGAATCTACTTTTATAGCGAATTCAATTTATGTCTGGGCAGTTTTTCATTTGATAATTCACGCATTTAGGATAGAGCGGGTGTGTCAGCAAAATGCGAGCTGATCTGCTGAATTGCTTAACCTAGATGATGGTTGTCCATTTGATAGGTGATTTTGCTATATTTGGTAATGCGGAACTGGTCAAATAATCTCTTGATACGTTTCTTACCGTTGCTTCTGGCGTATTTATTCACTTTCTTTGTATGTTTGTATTTGTACAATACAGAAATGATAATTTAGAAACCGCAAGCCCAATTATTGGGGTTTTCAAATAAAAAAAACGTCGTATTATTTGCAAATATATGGGTCATATACACAGAAAAGGATACAGATATGATTAATGAACTTGAATTGTTTTACTTAGGTCCTGATGAAGAAGAAGATGATGATGATTGGGACGATGACGATGATGGCGATTGGGACGATGACGATGATGGCGATTGGGATGATGACGACGACGACGGTAATTACGACGACGAAGACTAATCTCTAATCATTATTAAAATATGAATATACCAACAGCCACTCTATTTATGATGGGTGGCTGTTTTTAGTTCTGTTAGGCAAGAACTGCCGAATTTGATACCTGCCTAAACATAGCACCTTCCCAATTGTCCATGAGTTGCTCACCGATACGAGCAAAAGCAGGTCTCATCATAAAATTAAACACGCACCAACCGATAAGCGGTGGATCTTGCTTCAATTGAATGTCAAATTTCATGGTAAGGTCTGTACCTTTATGTGTTTCTTTCACGCTCCATGTGCCTTGTACAAAAGTGAAGGGATAGGGATAATCGCTGGTATCGACTTGGATTGAATAGATATTGCCTTCATCCCACAAAACACAGGTCTCATTCCATTCTCCACCATTCGTATCTGCACAACGTCGGACTAAGCCTTCACCTTGCCCACTGATAACTTTTGCCCATGATAAATTGGGTGCATAATCTGCATATTGTTCGAGGTCTGATATGATGTCCCATGCGATATGCTGGGGTACATTGATATTACGGTTTATTTGGACAGTATACATCTGATTCTTTTCTCCCGAATCTCAACTAGCGATTAATACGACGGATGCCGACGATTTGCGCGATTGCAAAGATGAGGACGATGTCAGAAATGATCAATACCCCCCAGTTGCCAGCATCAGAAAATGGAATTGCCCCTGTAATCAGTAAAATCCAACTGCCAATCACCCATGCCAAATCGGATGCCACAATTGACCATGCCATACGCGTATCCAGCGGGTTACGTGATGCGATGAACAAGAGGTAGAGAGCGAAGCCGACTAAACTAACACCGATAAAGGTGATGAAGTCGATACCATTGAGTAATCCTAAAACGGTGACATCATTTAATCCTGCGAAATTAGTCACAGCATCACGCCCTAATAGGAATAGACCTGCGCTAAGTGATGAAAAGATTGCATTTCCATAGAGAACGCGTTGAAGTAAACGTTCACGCGGGTTACGGTCTCTTGATGTTGTCATTGAATTTGAACTTGCTGTTTGTGTTGTCATATCTGACTCCTGATGTGTTATTTGATGACCACACCATACGCCGAATCACACTGCCAT
>CAYGTY010000046.1:0-34855 GCA_964352825.1 uncultured Anaerolineaceae bacterium | reverse complement strand
ATAGCTACAATAGACCATCTATTTTTGTCGGAAATATGTTCTATTGTAGCATGGATATATAAGATTTTGACATGTCTTTACCGAATCAGATTACAGAATTATGTAAGAATTTCTGGTACTTCAAGTTGTTAATTTATAAGTTTTCTGGGCTAACATTATTATCCTCTTGTTCTTTACCTAACCATCCATCAGGAATGTATAGGTTACCCGTTCCACTACGGAAGCTATCTGTGATACTAGAATCCACTTGTGCTAAAGCATCAATCGCCTGTTGCCGCCACAGTTGACCTTCATGTTCAAATATGTTCTCAAAATCTTCCACAAGCATGGCACGCTCTTCTGATGTAGGTCTTTCTTTTTCATCTCGTGTATAGTCCCACTCTGCAGAACGATTTTGCAAATCACTTGCGGCACGATAGTAGAGCAAATAAGTGCGACCAGAGAGTTGTAAATTAGCAAGTGCCGACACTGTAACTGCACCCGAAGTAGTCACAGCAATCCATGCTTCATGACCAAGAAATGCCAAAAATGATCCAGCCCCACCAATAATTAAACCTATTAATTGCCAGTTACGCATCTTTTTATATTCGTTATGTGATTTCGTAGTGTACCAATCGTACATTGGGTAAACACGATGTTCTAAATACGCTTTAAAAGACAACTGCCGAAAACCATTGTCAACTACGGTTGTTATTTTGCGCTTAGGATCACCAATAGTATCTCTAATTTGCGCGAGTAGTTCATCATCTGAAATTATAAAGGGTTCGTCGCGCTCAAATACATTAACTGGAATAATATCATCTGACTGCTGACCAATCACACTTTTATTAGCATCGACAGATTTGTTACGATACAAAACACCTTTTCGCTGAATTTCCTTTAAGCGATCATGCAGTAGTTTACTTGGATTATCGTGGTTTTTATAATCCTCTGTATAAAACCGATAAAGATAGATTTCACGTCGAATAGCTTCTGTGATAGAGCGATATTGCACCCATAATTGACTGGGAACAAAGCGCGTAGCATAGGCAAGTATACCTGTTGAAATAAGCGGTAGTGCAAATAAAATCAGCCTTAGCAATTCAACAAAACTACCAAAACCTAATTTAATTGCTTCATTCATTGCAAGAATCGTTACTCCGACTTGAAAAGCAAGTGCTATTAAAAATAAAATTAGAATCGATTCATATTTAATTTTATTATTTGAAATAACTCTTTCCTCTGTTAAATCGTCTTCCGTTATATCGGATTCATTTTCTTCTAACTTAACTAGATCAGCCTGAGATTGTTCTGCACTAATATTACCTGAGTGACCACCGCGACTTTTATAAGCCTTCCTTAGTCGCAATATAAGAAAATATGTTGGCAATAGTGCGATTGATATAACAAAGAAAGGGAAAATACTTTCAGATAAGACAGATTGTATTACCCACATTAAACCGTTCACAATAACTTGGCGTAAAAATATGACAAATAACACAATAAGAAGTGAGGCTTGAATAAAAATAAGCTGCCAACTTGTTTCATCAATGAATAGTAATTTTTTTTGAATTCTTTCCCAAACACTTTTATCTTCACTATTTTCGCTTATATTTTCTGATTCAGAATCAAGTCTTGGTGTATCTACTTGATTCATACGCCATTCACTTCTCCGTCTAATGACCATTATACCTAGAGGAATTAGTCCTATAAGTGGTAGTAACATTAAAATATAAGGATAGACTTTATCGTAGGTCTTTAAATTTGAAGGGACTAAAAACCCCACACCAACAGCAAGTAAACTTGCAGAAAAACTGAGTATAAGGACAATGGCTCGCATATGGATGTGAGCTGCCTTAAGTTGAAGAGCTGCACGATCATAACGAATTAAAGTCTGCCACGCCATTTTTAAAATGGGATCTAAAGGTTTTTTTGGTTCTTGATTATCTTTTGGTATAGTTTGCTCAATCATTACTCCCCCAAGAATAATACAATCATGTACTTAGTATAACTGCTTTATAAAATATGTCATCTCATTGCAAGCTCAATCAGATATCGCAGTTATTCAGGGGAATAGTGCAACAATAATACGAGGTGATATGGGATTATCATTGCACCAGACAGAGTCAATAAGAGTTCATCAATCAAAATCCGCCAAAGAATGTGATGCGAAGAAATCCCAAATAATTTGAGTCGCATCGACATCTAAATTAACCAATCCTGCCACTTCGTTCGGGATACCTCCATCAATACCGGGCCAATTATGACCACCGTTTAAGACTGCATAGAGAATCAATTCTGCTGACGACTCACATCCTGTTGCACTAAATGTGACCAAACCTAACCCATCCGCTGTTTCTGGGGTGGCAATATCTTCACGCTCAGAACTGGTACATGCAAGTTTCGCCGCCCAAAAATCCATCAATTGCGTAATCGGCATAGAAGTATAAAACAATTCACCATTCGGTAGACGCTGAGGATTCCCATTCCACTGAATATTATTGTCTAATGTTCCGTGCATCACGAGCATATTAACGGGTGTGTCATCACCACAGACAAGCTCCATTCCACCAAAACCTGCTCCCGCAACAGATGCAAAGCCTGCATATTGGTCAGGTGCTTCACAGGCGAGACGTTGCACCATAAAACCACCATTCGATAATCCTGTCACGTAAATGCGGTCACGATCAATGTTTAAATCTTGTGCAAGGTCATCCACAATATCAGCGAAGAATTGTGTGTCGTCATGTGTGGATGCACCGGGGTAATATGGAAGGTCACGGATGTAGTTCCAGCCTGTATCACGGGGGGTGTTACTATTCGGGTTCAGCAAACCATCAGGGTATACACCGATAAAACCTTCTGCCTCTGCTAACGGGTTGATGCCAATATGAGAAGCTGTCCCAGCCCCACTACCAAAACGTCCATGCAAAACAAAAACAATAGGGGTCTCCGTTGTTTCATCATAGCTCGTTGGAATATAAACAGAATAAGTTCGCGCTTGCACATCCTCAACAAGGGATTCATCAGATAGAGCGATTTCTTTATTGAATGCAAAGTCCAATATCAGCTCAGATACATCAACCCCAAACTGATTTAATGTCCAATCATCGCGGTCACGTAACCAGTTTTGACGCGCACCTGTTAACTCTACATACGCCACCTGGACACCATCATCACAATCTTGATAGATACGAGTATTCACAGTGGATTGCGGTTCAGTGGAACAATTGAAGCGTTTAGTCCAATGTTCAAGGGTATCATCTACACCCAAGAGTGGTTGCCCTGTTTGTTCAAATAAGCCTCGTATATTATAAGTTTCTTCGAGGTAGACGATATCTTCACTTCCTCTGAAGATAATCATATTCACAGGTGCAGATTCTCTAGGACAATTATTGAGATGGTATCCCCACAACATCGCACCAGCAACCGCTATCGTATCAAAGGTTTCAGGGGACTCACAAGCAATACGAAATGCCATCAAACCACCACTTCCAAATCCCGATAACATAACATGTTCAGAGTCAATATTATAATCAGCACTCAATTCTTCGACGATAGAGTTAATAAATGCGACATCATCGCGATCTGTACCGAAGCGAGGATCACCTTCATTCCAAATATCGCCATCTGATTTTGGATACGCAACAATCATTCCCATTTCTTCAGCATATTCGTCAAAACCAGTCATGACAGCCATTGCATGAGGGGATGATGATGTTGAATGTAATGCAATCATCAATGGTGTGGGTGTATCCTCTGTATAAGATTCAGGAATAGTTAAACGATATTCTCCCCCATCAAGTGCGTGATATGTTGACGTTTGTGCCAAAGATGTACTTGCCAAAACAAACATGCCTATAATACAAATCAAGTATTTCATCTTATCTCCCTATGTTCATCACCAATAAACCGATTATAGTTTTTCATATCAGCATGGTTATATCCAATTCAAGTTAGGATAATACAGTGAATTGTGCAATTTTTAATAAATGTGGGATTTTAAAACCAAAATGTGGGATAATGTGGTACAATTTTCTTAGGCACAATGGGTTAAAGATAGAGGACAAGCAAACCATGTTTTGGGGTGAATATTCACATTGTATTGACAAAAAAGGACGTTTAATTATACCTGCACGCTATCGTTTACATTTATGCGATGGCGCATTTCTCACACGCGGATTAGATAAAAATTTAGTCATTTATCCACAAGATAGCTGGCAACAGCTCAAACAACAATTAAACGAGCTTGCCATTACCAATGCACAAGGGCGCGGTATACGACGCTTATTTTTTTCGGGAGCAATTGACATCACACTTGATAAACAAGGGCGTTTACTCATTCCATCTTATTTAAGGGAGTATGCAGGGTTACAAGATGATGCCTTTGTTGTTGGCATGGAGTCATTTATTGAGATATGGGAGCCATCTCGTTGGCATTCTAACCTTGACCGTGTTGCATCAGAAATTGGTAACACAGGGCATCCACTGAATTTTAGCTTATCATGACCGAACATATTCCAGTTTTATTACAAGCAGTACTCGACACATTGGTAAACGATAATGAATCGGTCAATCGTGTGATTGATGGTACATTAGGTGCAGGTGGGCATACACGCGCATTATTGGACGCAGGTGTAGAGCAAACCTTATCATTTGACCTCGATATGCAGGCAATCAACATTGCTCAACAAGGGCTTCTTGACTATGGCGACCGTGCAACTTTACGACATGCAAGCTATTTAGAGATGCAAGAGGAAGCTCAGCAACTCGGCTGGCAAACAGTCGATGGGATTTTGCTAGACTTAGGCTTATCATCAATGCAACTCGATACACCAGAACGCGGATTCGCCTTTCGGTATGATGCCCCACTCGATATGCGCTTTGATACCAGTGGAGATAATCCTACCGCAGAAGAATTAGTCAACACCTTATCGGCTGATGACCTTGCTGACATCTTTTATCATTATGGAGAAGAAAAACGCTCACGCCAAATTGCACGGGCAATTATTGCCCAACGTCCAGTTTTGACAACGCAACAACTTGCACAGATTGTTGCAAAGGCTATGCCACAAAAACATGGCAAAGGCAAAAAAATCCATCCTGCGACACAAGTTTTCCAAGCGCTACGGATTGCTGTCAATCGTGAATTAGAAGCAGTAGAAACAGTTTTACCCATCGCAGTCGACTTATTACGACCAGGTGGACGCTTAGCTGTTATCACATTCCATAGTTTAGAAGACCGTATCGTCAAGAAAACATTTAAAGATATGGCAACCGAAATAATTGCTCCACCGGGGATGGCATCCATACAAGAACAAGAAGCCATTATCACACTCATTCATCGTAAACCCATTATTGCAGATGAGGCAGAATTACAAGCCAATCCGCGTAGTCGTAGCGCAAAATTACGAGTTGTCCAAAAGTTATGACAAGATTAAAGAAGCTGATAAGCTGTTGCTAAATATTTGATTTTTGATACATTTGATACATACAAGCAATTCATGAGAAACTGAAAAAAACTGTCTCTCATAAACAAATTCCCAAAAATTAGCAATCAAAATAGACTCATATGGCGCAAAACTGGTTTCAACATACATTCAGGCGGCAACGCTTCCAATCGCAGACACAAGCGGTGACACTCGCCATTTTAGCTGTATTCATAGCTTTGGTATTGGGCGCGCTATACTTATCTCAGGTTGCGTCCTTCGCGATTACCAACCGTGAGATTGAAGGGCTTATCGACCAGCGTGATGATTTAGAACGTACCAATGAACAACTGATTGCAGAAATTGCTAGTTTTAAAACTGTGCCACAATTGTTAACCCGCGCCCAAGATATTGGATTTCGACCAGCAACCAACGCCGACATCGAATATCTGGTAGTTGAGGGGTACAATCCCAATCGAACATTAGAATTTATTGAGACAAGTAGTACACAAACTGAGCTAGAGACCATACCAGTATACGATGAGACTTTTAGTGGTTGGATTGAACAACAATTTTCTATACTCCGTCAACAATTTGAAGAGTTCGGTAGTTAGTCGAGGATAGATACATGCAAGGACTGTCTCCACAACAAGCGACCATTCAATCACGCTTGCCCTTTGTCGTTATCTTCTTGACATCAATGGCAGGTTTTTTACTGATTCAATTAGCGAATTTTCAGTTTTATCCACGTGAAGTCGCTCAAGAATTAGAGTTGCGCGGTGATGCAAATTCAAATTCGATTCGTCGTATTCCAGCAGAACGGGGTTTGATATATGACCGTGATGGCGAACCTTTAGCGTTTAATGCCCTCCAATATGGTGTTGGTGTGAGTCCGAACCTGGTTTCTGAGCCACGTCGTTTGGCAACAGAGCTTGCACTCATCTTGGAACGTGACGAATTTGAACTCTATCAATCATTAACCAGTGATGAAAACTGGGTACTGGTTGACCGCCCTATCCTCGCAGAGCAGGGTCAAGCGATTGCAGACCTTGATGAAATCTCTGTCACAATTGACCCGATTCCAAGACGCTTCTACCCACAAGCCTCCCTCGCTGGTCATGTGATTGGCTTTGTTATTGAAGAAGGGTTACAAGGCGCGATGGGGGTTGAGGCAGAATATAACGATACCTTAGCAGGGCGTATCCTTGACCAAACCGTGAGTAATATCCCCTTTGATTTACCAGAGGAAGCAACAACCGAACAACGGGGACAAGATGTGATTCTGACAATAGACCGTGATATTCAATTTTGGGTTGAGTCTGAATTACAACTAGCGATTGAACAAAGTGGTTCTACGCGTGGCACAATCATTGTCATGCAACCTGATAATGGGGACATTCTTGCAATGGCAAGCTACCCATCATTTGACCCCAACAACTTCGCAAATATTGAAGACCCTGATTTACTTCGTAATCCAGCGATTAGCGATATATTTGAACCGGGGTCAATCATGAAGGTATTAACCGTTGCCAGTGCATTAGAAAAAGGTACGATTACGCCTGATTGGACATATAATGACCAAGGCAGACTGGAACTCGGCGGTATCGTCATTGAAAACTGGGATAATAATGCTTATGGTGTAGTTGATACCGCACAAATCTTGATTCGCTCACTAAACATTGGCGCAACAGAAATTAGCCTAGCAATGGGGACGGATGACTTTTACAGCATGATGCGGTCTTTTGGGTTAGGTCAACAAACAGGTATTGATTTGTTTGCTGAGGAAAGTGGCATTATCAAAGTCCCTGGTGATAGCGATTGGAGTGAGAGTGACCTCGGTACAAATAGCTTTGGACAAGGCGTTTCAGTCACACCGATACAGATGATTACAGCATTCGCTGCGATTGCCAATGATGGGATTATGCGTCAACCGCGGATTGTCAAACAAATTATTACCGAAGACGGTATCCAAGAAGCACAACCGATTACCATTCGACGCGTGATTTCTGCCGAAACAGCTAAAATTGTCACCGATATGATGGTACGTACAGTCAATGAAGGTGTGCCACAAGCGATTTTACCGGGTTATACAATTGCAGGCAAAACAGGGACAGCAGAAATTCCAACAGCGATTAGTTATGAACAAGGTGCAAATTCATCGATTGTGAGCTTTGTCGGCTTTTTACCAGCTGATGACCCACAAGTTGTCATACTGGTCAAGCTAGACCGCCCTGATGATTATTGGGGGAGTCAAGTCGCCGCCCCAGTATTTAAACGTCTGGCTGATCGTCTGGTGATTTTACTAGAGATACCCGTTGATGATATTCGACGCGGTTTAGCCACAACAGATAATCTAACTGAAACAATAAGTGGATAAGGCAAAATAAATATGGGCGGACAATTACCACTCGCGCTAACCGTTGGGGGCGTGACCTTCTTATTGGGCGTAATTTGGGGTGGTCCTTTTGTGGAAACCTTACATCGCTTAAAAATTGGGAAGCAAATTCGTGCGGAATTGATGGATAGCGCACATGCCAAGAAAATTGGGACACCTACAATGGGTGGCATCATGATTATCCTACCAACCCTAGCGATTACCCTAGCACTTAATGTCTCTCAAATTATGCAAGAGGGTTCGGGGCGTAGCATCCTTCTACCCTTATTTGTATTGGTCGGCTTTGCCCTACTTGGCTTACTCGATGATTGGGAAGGTATCCAAAGTTCACGCGGAAAAGTTGGCGAAGGTTTATCTGGGCGTATCAAGTTTCTTTTACAGTTGATTCTTGCGGTGATGGCTTCAGCTTCTATCTCACAATTAGGTTTCTCGTTTGCCAATGAAATGCCTTTACCTCTGTTACCTGTCGCAATCCCCTTACATCCTGTGATATTTATTATGATTAGTTCATTTATCATTATCGGTACATCCAATGCTGTTAATTTTACTGATGGACTAGATGGATTGGCTGGCATCATTACCGCAAGTGCCTTTGGTGCATATGGTGTGATTGCCTTTTTGCAACAGCAAATTTTCTTAGTTGAATTGTGCTTTATTATTGTGGGGGCGTGTTTCTCGTTTTTATGGTATAACGCCCATCCTGCCCAGCTATTCATGGGGGATACAGGCTCATTGGCTTTGGGCGCAACATTAGGGACAATCGCCATGATGACGGGGCAATGGTTACTTTTGCCGATTATTGCAATTGTACCTGTTCTCGAAATCTTGAGTGTGATTTTACAAGTTGCATCTGCCAAACTCAGTAGGCGATTTTATGGTGTTGACATCCGACCCTTCAGGCGTACTCCTATTCATCATCATTTTGAATTAGGGGGCTGGAGTGAGACACAGATTGTCCAGCGGTTTTGGCTAATTGGTATCTTAAGTGCCTTTGTTGGTGTTGCTTTAGCCTTATTGTAGCTAGCAGAAAAATACGACTTAAACATAGTAGAAATTGATTGAGATATTATGGCTCAGCGTGATTATTTAGAGGGTAAAAAAGTAGTTGTATTTGGTTTTGGAAGACAAGGTAAATCATTAGCACGTTGGTTGCCCACTGTGGGTGCAGAAGCTGTTGTCACAGATAGCCGTACAGCACTAGAATTGGGTTTACGACGGAGAGATTATCCAGGAGTCAAATTTCATCTTGGAGGACATCCAGAAGAAGCAGTTATCGGTGCGCGCTATATCTGTGTATCAGGTGGTGTTCCGCTCGATTTACCAGCACTCGAACTCGCCCGTAATCGCAATATCCCATTTACGAATGATGCCCAACTTTTTATGGAACGTTGCCCTGCCCCAATTATCGGGATTACAGGGAGTGCAGGTAAAACAACAACCACTAAACTTGTGGGTAATATTCTCGAAAAAGCTGGATATAAAGTTTGGGTTGGTGGTAATATTGGCAATCCACTGATTGATGACCTGAATGAAATCACAGCAGATGATATGGTTGTGATGGAGTTATCCAGTTTTCAGCTTGATTTAATGACAGTGAGTCCACAGGTTTCAGCGATATTAAACCTCACGCCCAATCACCTTGACCGTCATGGCACGATGGAAGCCTATATCAATGCCAAAGCGAATATTATTCGCTATCAAAGCCCAAGCAACATTGCCATTCTAGGAACAGATGACCGCAATGTGAAGCAATTGGAAATGATCGTTGAAGGTGACCTTGCATCCTTTAGCCGTTATGACATGGTGCCTGATGGTGCATTTTTGATGGGAAGCCGTCTCCTTGTCGCAGGCTCAGCCAGTTATGATATGATGCCTCATGTCGTCGTTGAACGAGACGAAATCCCCTTGCGTGGCGATCATAATGTCATGAATGTCTTAGCCGCCTGTGCCATTACGGGGTCAATGGGTTTAGCAACTAACCGCCCGGGGGTTATGCCAGAAACAATGGCAGACGCCATTAAAGAATTTGAGCCAGTTGAGCATCGCTTAGAGGTTGTCCGTATCATAGACGGTGTGACTTATGTCAACGATAGTATAGCCACTGCTCCAGAACGTTTAGCAGCAGCCCTATTAAGTTATGATGAACCACTTGTTTTGCTCATTGGGGGTGCCGATAAAGACCTACCGTGGGAAACTGTGATACACCTCGCCTTGCAAAAATCAAAACATATTATCGTGTTTGGTCAAGAAGGCGAAAAACAAGTGTCCACAAAAGTCATGCAGATCTTCGATAAGATGAGAGTTGAAGATAATCAGATAACCCAAGTCGAAACACTGGACGAGGCAGTAAAACAAGCATCTAAGCTAGCAAGCGATGGTGATATTGTGTTACTCTCCCCCGGTGGGACAAGTTATGATGCCTATAACGACTTTGCACAACGCGGAGAACACTTTCGTCAACTGGTAAGTGAACTATAATTAGAGTTACAATTATTTTGAAACAATAAACAATACGGTAAGCAAGAATCATAAATCGTTTAATGAGAGAATTTGATTATGGCAGACCAAACATTTGATGATGCACGACGACGGCGAATGCGGAGAAACGTAAAACAAAAGCCGACACGCACAACACCACCACCATCTGAAGACGCAAAACGAGCAACACCACAAGGGCGTAATTATATTGCGACACTCGATAAACCGCTTGCAGGGATTGTTGCCTTACTGGTTATCATTGGCTCATTGATGATTTTCAGCACCACCTTTGATTGGAGTAATGCGACACGCGGCAGTGCAACAGCTATTTTTGTCGAACAACATCTTCGTAATGTCACCCTCTCCCTGATTGCACTTGTCATCTTTGCGGTGATTGATTATCGCTTTTGGAAGCGGTTTGCTGTCTGGCTCTTATTATTTACCATTGGAACGCTAATAGCGGTTTTGCTCTTTGGTGATGACACATTTGGTGCGCGACGCTCATTGATTGGGGGTCGCTTCCAGCCGGGGGAATTGGCGGAATTTACGATTATTGTTTATATGTCTGCGTGGTTAGGGTCAAAGACAACCAAAGTCAAAAGTTTTATCTTTGGATTTATTCCATTTTTTATTGTTGTCGCTGTGATTGCAGGTTTTATTGCTGCACAACCTGATCTGAGTTCGGCTGCTGTGATTGGCATGACCTCTGGGATTATGTTTTTTCTGGCTGGGGCGAATTTGTGGCATTTACTGGCGGTTTTCGGACTGGCTGGCACGGCTGGTTTTTTCCTTGTCAACAGCTTTGGTTATGCTCAGACGCGTCTCGTTGATTATGCCGCTGGTCTACTCGACCCGACTCAGGCAAACTATCATACACAACAAGCTATCATCGCCTTCTTAAATGGAGGTTGGACAGGTGTTGGACTCGGACAATCAAAACAGAAATTTGGTGCGCTCCCTGCTCCCCATACGGATAGTATCTTTGCAATCATCGGTGAAGAACTTGGTGTAGTCGGTGCGGCATTTGTAGTTATATTATTTGTTGCCTTTGCGATTCGTGGATTTCGGATTGCACGGAATGCACGTGACCCCTTTGGCGCATTATTATGTATCGGGTTTACATCTTGGGTCATTATTCAAGCACTCTTAAATATTGCAGTTATGACAGCTCTCGTCCCCTCAACAGGTGTTCCCCTACCATTTATTAGCTTTGGTGGCTCATCATTGATGGTGTTGATGATTGGGGTCGGTTTAATGTTAAGTGTTCAACGCATTGCAACACTCAAACAAAGTACATCTGAACGGAGAAATGATATTGCGAATTATGATCGGGGCTGGGGGAACGGGCGGGCACGTTTATCCCGCTCTAGCAACCGCCGAAGCACTCTCTCAACATAAGCCATCCGACGCGACCTTATATTTTATAGGTGCAGTTGGCGGTATGGAGCGGACACTGGTACAAGAGTCTGGTATAGATTTTGTAAGCTATGATGAAGTCTATGCAGGTCCTATTCATGGTGTCAGCCCTCTGCGGATGGTAACAAGTGTATTCAAGCTAGCAATTGGAACATTACAGTCTTTTGGTAAATTATTATCTATTCGACCACAAGTGATTTTACTCACTGGCGGATGGTCAAATTTACCCGTTGCGCTGGTGGCGTGGCTTTTACGTATCCCGATTGTGATTTATTTACCTGATATTGAACCGGGCTTAACAATTAAGGTTTTACAACGCTTTGCCCATAAAATTGCGATTACAGTTGAATCATCTGAGCAATATTTTCCAGCAGATAAAACTTTTATTACAGGCTATCCACTACAACAAAATCGCATCACAGCCAATTATGACGATGCCATAGCACATTTTAAGTTAGATAAAAATCGTAAAACTTTAATGGTCTTTGGTGGGAGTCTTGGCGCACGGAACATCAATATGGCGATTGGTGACAATCTGCAAACATTGCTAGACGAAGGATTGCAGATTATTCATATTACAGGGACATTGGACTGGGAACGAATGATGGAACAAGTTGGCGACTTAAAAGACCACCCCCACTATCATCCCTTCCCCTATTTACATGATGATATGGGCTTGGCGTTTTCTGCATCAGATTTGGTTGTGTGCCGTTCTGGAGCAAGTACCCTAGCCGAGCTACCTTTATTTGGTCTAGCATCCATTTTAGTCCCTTATCCCTACGCGTGGCGGTATCAAAAAGTGAATGCAGATTATTTGACAGAAAAAGGGGCTGGAATTCGCCTCAATGATGAGGACATGTCTTCTCAACTTTGTGATACCATTAAGGTATTAATCACCGACGCAAATCGGCTATCAGATATGCAAGCAAATGCAAAAGCACTTGCAAATCCTGATGGCGCAAAACGATTAGCACAGTTATTGCTTGAAATTGGTAGGGCATAAGATGTTAGAATTAGTGACGTTAATCTGGGTATTTGTTGCATTTTTTGCGTTTATTGGCTTACAACGAGGTTGGACAAAAGAGATTATCTCAATGTCTGGGGTCATATTAGGATTGTTTGCTCTCCATCAATTTGACACAGCGATTCGCACCCAATTATTAGCCCAATTTACACCTGACCAAAAATTCTATTTCCAATCGGCATTATTCCTTGTGATTGTTTTCTTTGCCTATCAAACACGCGCTTTAGTCGGTAGTGATGCGACATCGGCACGGGGTGGTGATGGGCGTGATGCACTACAAACACGGGTTCTTGGTGGCATCGTTGGTGGCATTAACGGATATTTGGTGAGTGGCTCGATTTGGTACTTCTTACACATCAACAGTTATCCTTTATCACCTTATATTGTTGCCCCTGCTGAAGGCTCGTTAAGCGCACAGAACCTCGGTAATTTGCCCTTGTTCGTTCTAGCGCAAGGTCCTGGGTCAACGGGTGATTTGCTGTCATTGATGGTTATTATCTTATTTATCGTTGTATTGGTACTGATTTAAGACCATATTCGATAAGTTATTGTGGGGCTGAACTAAAATCAGTCCAAAATATATTTGTTAAATGATTTATAGTCTCGGGCATTAATCAGAAAGCGAAAGACCAAACTTATGATTAGTTTAGCATCATTAATGTGGGCAACAGCTATATTCTTTGCGTTTATGGGTGCGTTACGTGGCTGGAATCGTGAGTTGGTCGGAACGGCGGGTATCATCTTGGGTGTATTTGCTATCTTTCAGTTTGATAGCCTCTTACGCGGTACACTCTATGTATTGATGTCAAATGACCAAATCTTTGGTGTCCAGCTTATTATCTTTATGATAATTGTCTTTCTGGCTTATCGTAGTCAAGGCATCGTGGACTCCACTGATAGACGTGGGCGAGTTCAAAGCGGTATCCTCGGCACAATTGTTGGCTTTATTAATGGTTATTTTGTTGCTGGCTCAATTTGGTATTTTCTCGATATTAATCTTTACCCCTTCCCACAGTTTGTAACTGCCCCTGCCCCTGGCTCAGTGAGCTTTCAAGCAATAGAGTCTATGCCAATCGTATTGTTGGGGGGTGGTTTAACGGGAAATGGTGATTTATTAGCTGTTGCCGTGATTGTCCTACTGGCAATTGTCATTATGATTGTCTGATATTTCCAGCAACTTATTTTATTGAAAAAGGTGACGCAGACTTATGTTGCAATTAATACCCGGACAACAAATACACTTTATCGGCATTGGTGGTGCAGGCTTATCTGCGATTGCACGGGTACTGCTCGACCAAGGTTTCCAGATTACAGGTTCGGACTTAAATTATACCGATATGTTGCAAGCCCTTGAACATGATGGTGCAACTATCTATCGTGGGCATAATGCGTCCTATGTTGGGCAGGCTGAACTTGTTGTTGCGTCATCCGCGATACCATCAGAGCATATCGAAATCTTGACGGCAGAAGCACAGGGAATACCTGTCTATAAGCGCAAAGATATTATGGAAGCCGTGATGTATGGGCATTACAATATTGCGATAGCAGGTACACATGGCAAGACAACAACAACATCTATGGTTGTGCATATCTTGCAAGAAGGCAAAAAAGACCCCAGTTTTATTGTCGGCGGTAAGATGGGCAATACAGGTAAAAATGCAGGGATTGGTAATGGCTCGGCGTTTGTTATCGAAGCAGATGAATATGATAATATGTTTCATGGATTACGCCCCAATTTAGAGGTCATCACCAATATCGAACATGACCATGTAGACTTTTTCAAAACCCCACATCAATTGATTACATCTTATTCTCGTTTTGTCGGATTATTACCAGCAGATGGTATATTAGTTGCCTGTGCCGATGATTCTATCGCGTCTATCTTCTTAAGAAACCGCTTGATTGTTCATTTACCCGTCATTAGCTACGGGATTCATAATACCCAAGCTGATTGGCGAGCAATTAACATCCGTGACGAAGATGACAAAACCATCTTTACTGTTATCCATGAAGACAAAACGCTCGGTGATATACATTTATCTGTTCCAGGGCATCACAATGTATTGAACTCGCTAGCAGCATTGATTGTGGCTGACCAGCAAGGGATTGATTTCGAGACGATTGCTCAGGCTCTTGGGACATTTAAAAACACAGGGCGACGCTTCGATATTCGAGGGGAGCGAGATGATGTGATGATTGTTGATGATTATGCCCATCATCCAACTGAAATTAAAGCAACTATTCATGCTACTCGTCAACGGTATCCAGACCGACATATTTGGGCAGTGTGGCAACCCCATACCTACTCACGGGTTAAGCAATTCTCAGCAGGCTTTATTTCAGCATTTGAAGAAGCCAATCACGTTGTTGTGACACCCATCTTTGCCTCGCGTGAGAAACCTGTAGAGGGTATATCTAGCGAAAATCTCATTACCGAGATGACCCACCCCAGTGTCCAATATGCTTCATCACTCCATGATGCTGTTCAAATTTTACGCAATCAAGCCAAACCAAAATCCATTATTTTAGTATTAAGTGCTGGTGATGCCTATCAGATTTCAATAGATTATTTGACTGATTTCGAGCAAGAAGAGGTCTAATGCCATCATCAAATTCACCCTTTGGAGATCATGTCCTCAGGCAACAGCCCATTGCACGTTATACAGCGGCTCGACTTGGGGGAATTGCAGATTATTTATATATTGCAAAAGACCCAGAATTCTTTGATACAATTGATGTCCTGAAAACCGCATGGAAACATGACATTCCTGTCACGATTATCGGTGGTGGTGCGAATGTCCTAGTCTCTGACAGTGGCATTCGTGGTTTAACCATCATTAATCGCGTCAGCCAGCTTGAGCATGATGAATGGGAAGATGGAACAACAGTTTCTGCAACCAGTGGAACAAATCTCATTCGGCTTGCGCGCTATTGCCAAGAACAAGGGTATGCAGGTATGGAGTGGGCAATTGGTGTACCTGGGACAGTTGGTGGTGCGGTTGTGAACAATGCAGGGGCGCATGGTGCAGATATGTCAGATTCTGTATTCAACGTTGTTCTCTATGAACATGATGTCGGCGCAAGGATTTATAATCATACAGAGCTTCGTTATGCTTACCGCTACTCGACATTAAAAGTTCGCGACGACAAGCGATTTATGGTATTACTCGCAACATTCAAGCTAAAACAAGAGAATCCATCAGTCATCCAAGAGCGCATGACAGAATATAATACCTATCGTAAGCGGACACAACCACCGGGGGCAAGTCTGGGTAGTATTTTCAAAAACCCGCCTGATACTTATGCTGGACGCTTAATCGAAGAAGCCAATTTGAAGGGGTATCAAATCGGAGATGTACAAGTATCCCCTGTTCACGCAAATTTCTTTGTTAACCTGTCGGATAAAGCAACCGCTAGAGATTACTTCAGTCTCATCCAACATGTACAAACAACCGTTTATCAACAAACAGGTATTGAGTTAGAATTAGAAATACAGACTCTAGGTGACTGGGGCTGATTTCAGACGCTCTTACAATTGCATGTCCTGACTAGCAATAGTAAACTAGATATGTTGTTAGGTTTTTGTTATATCAATTAATTGCTGGAAAAATCAACTGTGTCAAGCCGACTTCAAAACCGTAGACGACGGTCAGAACGCTCACCGGGTGTCTTACGAAGAACCAGCCCCAATAGCATCCTAGAACGCCAGTCACAAGAAGAACGTGACCGTGGTGAAGGATTTACACGTTGGCGGGCAATTAGTGCCTTGATTGTTCTGACATTTGTAGCTGTGCTGGTATTGACCTTTACAACCGATTTATTTTACATACGCTCAGTGCAGGTTCGTGGTTTAGAATATTTAACAACAGAAGAGGTCTTTGCTTTCGCCGATGTCGCGAATTATCATCTGTTCTGGCTTGACCCAGAAGCCGTGCGTGAGAATATTTTGAGGTCAGCATCAATTGCAGATGCAGATATTGAGTTAGGTTGGCCACCGAATATGATTAATATTAAAGTTGAAGAAAGACAGCCTGCAATCATCTGGTCAGAATCAGGGGAAGAGAATTGGGTTGATTTACAAGGTCGTATGATGACCTCACGCATCCCCTTAGATAATTTAATGCGGATTAATGTCAGTGTCGGGGCATTCGATGAACCATTAACCGATGGACAACAATTAGATAATGATATTGTTTTTGGTGCGTTACAAATGCAAGAGCTTTTGCCCAACCTCAACAGCCTAAATTATGACCCAATTCATGGATTAGGTTGGACAGATTCCAATGGATGGCAAGTTTGGATGGGGTCAGGCACGGGGATGGATGAAAAAATAAAAGTATATGAAACCTTGGTTCAGAATTTGATTGCACGCGGTATTCAACCCGGCGAGGTGAATATCGCAAATCCTGATGCGCCATTTTACACTGTGTTATGGGGGCGATAAGTCCATATGGGTGATTTAGTTGTAGGTTTAGATGTTGGTACACATAAAATTTGTACCCTCGTTGGTGAAGTCCGACCCGATGATATATATGTTGTTGGAGTTGGGATTGAACCCAGTGCAGGTATGAAAAAAGGGGTTGTTAGTGATGTCCAAGCATTAACAACAGCGATTTCTGCATCTGTTCATAAAGCCGAAAAATCGAGTGGGTATGATATTAACCGCGCCTTTGTGAGTGTGGCAGGGAGTCATATCTCGTCACTAACCAGCCGTGGTATGACAGGCATCATGGGACAACGTAGCGTCCAACCCGAAGATTTAGATAAAGCGATGGAAGCTGCACGAGCCATTGCCATTCCACACAACCGTGAAGTTCTACATGTTGTACCGCGTAGCTATACATTAGATGGGCAAGAAGGGGTTCGTAGTCCCATCGGGATGCACTGCTTCCGCTTAGAGGTTGATGCTCACATAATCACAGCTTCATCAACCAGCCTCGCCAACTTAGAAGACGCGGTTGAATCGGCTGGGGTATTTGTTGATCGCTTCATTCTGAATCCACTCGCAGCAGGTGATGCTGTCTTGACAGAGCAAGAACGCGAAATGGGCGTGATTGTGATTGATATTGGTGGTGGTACAACGGATATTGCTGTATTTATCGATGGAACAGTATGGCATACCGCTGTTATCCCAATTGGTGGCGACCATGTCACACAAGACATCACCTACTGGATGCGTGTCCCCTTTGGTTTAGCAGAACAAGTGAAAGTCCAGCGTGGTCATGCTAATATGTTGTCAGTAAGCGAATTAGAGAAATTTCCTGTCGAACCCTTTGGCGGTGATATTCAACAAGTATCGCGCCGTGACCTAGCAATGGTTATTGAAGCACGGGTCGAAGAAATGTTCGAGCTTGTGCAAAAAGAAATCAAACGCTCAGGGTATGCAGGCTTATTACGCGCTGGGGCTGTTATCACGGGGGGTAGTTCACAATTACCAGGATATAAAGAAGTTGCCGCGCGAATATTGAATATCCCAGTTCGTATGGCACAACCTGAAAATCTGACAGGAATCGCTGATACATTAAAAAATCCGTCTTATAGTACCAGCGTGGGATTGTTAAGATTGGGTTTGGAGATGGATACTGTAGTAGACGCTGATATGAGCAACGGGAAGGGTCTACCTGTCAACGGATGGAGTCGTCGGGTTAGTGATTTCTTACGACAATTCTTGCCAGACGGTGATTAATATGTTGTAAAGTGTAGGTTTTTGGTTTATCGTTAACTTACACGGTTTGCAAATATAGGCGATACAAGTAAAATTAAACTAAATTCGTCATTAGCGTTGGGTTAACGTGTTAATTTTAAAAGGAAATGATTATGATGGATGAAATGATTCCGGGGGAAAACTTCGCGCAGATTAAAGTGATTGGTGTTGGTGGTGGCGGTGGTAACGCAGTCAATCGTATGATTAACGAGGGGCTAGGCGGTGTTGAATTCATCGCTGTGAATACCGACAATCAAGCACTGATGCTTTCCAAAGCGAAGGTACGTGTCCGTATCGGAGATAAATTAACTCGTGGCTTAGGTGCTGGTGGCGACCCTGAAATTGGTCGAAAAGCGGCGGAAGAAAGCTCCGAAGATTTATTAGAAGTGTTACGGGGCGCGGATATGGTATTTGTCGCCTGTGGTATGGGCGGTGGTACAGGTACAGGTGCTTCACCTGTTATTGCACAAATCGCAAAAGAGTTGGGGGCACTCACAATTGGTGTTGTGACACGTCCATTTACATTTGAAGGAACACGCCGCGGACAAATGGCAAAAGCAGGTATCGAAGCGCTCAAGAGCCAAGTCGATACATTAATTGTCATTCCAAACGACCGCCTACTTCAAATTGCAGATAAACGCTCCACATTACAACAAGCCTTCTCGCTTGCTGATGATGTTCTACGTCAAGGTATCCAAGGGATTTCTGAACTGATTACAATTCCTGGGTTAATCAACCTCGACTTTGCTGATGTACGCACAATTATGTCCGAAGGTGGTGCAGCATTGATGGCAGTAGGTCGCGCAAATGGTGATGACCGCGCCCGTCAAGCAGCAGAGCAAGCCATTACCAGTGGTTTACTCGATGTCACAATTGATGGCGCACGCGGTATTTTGTTCTCGATTACAGGTGGGTCTGATTTGACACTATTTGAAGTCAATGAAGCCGCCGCAATCATTAAAGATAGCGCACATCCAGAATGTAACCTCATCTTCGGCGCACATGTCGATGACAGTTTAGGTGACGAAGTTCATATCACAGTGATTGCTACAGGGTTTGAAACCAGCCGTATTGAAGATGAATTACGAAGTTCAGGTGCATTGCCAGCTCGTAAACCGCAATCCACTCAACGTCCAGCAACACAATCACAACGTCCACAACAACCACAACAGCGTTATGAAGATGTTGAAGTTCGCCCCAATACAGGGAGTGGAACGGTCTCTAATAACAACAGTGGCGCACCCTTCCAACGTTCACCACAGACTCCGCCACCACCGAAACAAGAAGATACAGGTCGTATTTATGAGAATGTAGATCCTACAGATACAAATTTACCTGCCTTCCTCCGTAAGCGTAATCGCGGTCAATAAGACCAAATAAAACAATAATTAAAGAGAGTGGGTTTCCATACCCACTTTTTTAATCCTAAGTTGATTAAAAAGGTGGTGAATTGTGGAGGCAAGTGGTGGCAAGGGTCACAGTATTTTGCTAACTTTTTGTTACATTACCGAACAAATTTCTAACCAAACTCATGTCAAAAATTAGTAGACAAGCGTTCTACGACATGATATAAATTAGGTAGGTAAAGTTATTATTTTTTGATAACTTGGCTGTTAGATAATTTATTTATCCCTCCCTTGATAAGGGTGCATATTTAATTGAATATACGTATGCAAAAAAGGGGGAAGTTCGGTGAAAGTCCGACACTGACACGCAACGGTAACAGAGGGTTATAATAAGTTTCTATCAATTTAACTCATAGAAACCATCATAATTCAATCTGAAGTCCGATTACCCACCCTTATCAGAACTCGTGAACGCCTTCGTGGTTAAAGGGAGAACGAGTCAATCAGATGCTTTAGTCGTGATATGTTAGCTCATCACACATAGATTCGACCTCGCACGATATAACAAATTAACAGCGAAAAACTAACGGTATTGTTACAAATATCGTCTCTATCATTCTATTCGTTTATACAGATGGTGAGGGTTACATCCTTATGGTTCAATCCAGAGCAACAAAAAATGCGTTGCACGACCTTGGGTATAAGATTTTTCTAGATCGATATGCTCAAAAAGATATGACACGTAGCACACTTGATGTCGGCGATACCGTTATTGTTGTTGTCAATCCAAAGACAGGACAACGTGAAGTCGGTGAAGTCACAGCAATGAATATGCCCACCCTAACAATTAAACTGCTTGATGGAGAAATTGTTGAGCGTGACTTGGAGCATGTTGATAAACCAATTGAAACTGACCCTAGCCAAATGATGGATCGAGTAGCGACAGGTGTTGCTCAAACCGAAAAGAACGCCAAGAAGCGCGAAGAATGGTCAAGCAAATTTCGCTGGTTACTTGATGATTGGAAATTTGTCCCCGGTGGTCGTATCCTCACTGCCGCTGGTACAGACCAAGATTTAACTTATTACAACTGTTATGTTATTTCTTCACCCAATGATTCTCGTGAAGGCATTATGACCACCCTCACCCAGATGACAGAGATTATGTCGCGCGGTGGTGGTGTCGGTATTAATATTTCAACATTACGCCCACGTCATGCTTATGTCAAAGGTGTAAACGGACGTTCCAGCGGCTCAGTCTCATGGGGCGCACTTTATAGTTTTGTCACAGGCTTGATTGAGCAAGGTGGCAGCCGTCGTGGTGCATTAATGCTCATCCTCAATGACTGGCATCCCGATGTATTTGATTTCATCAATAGTAAACGTGAAGCGGGTCAAATCACAAACGCAAACATTAGCGTAGGTGTATCTGACAAACTCATGGAAGCCGTTAAAGCCGATGGCGATTGGGAACTGGTCTTTCCTGATACCAATGACGCAGATTATGATGAACTCTGGGATGGCGATTTAGCAACATGGATTGCATCAGGACGTAAAGTTATTCACTACAAAACGATTAAAGCGCGTGAACTGTGGAATGCGATTGTCGAAAGTGCATGGGCGAGTGCAGAACCCGGTATCTGGTTCAATGAGCGCAGTAATAAAATGGCGAATAGCTGGTACTTCAATCCATTAATATCTACAAATCCCTGTATTACAGGTGATATGCGGATTCATACAGACGAAGGTTTAGTCACTGCACGAGAATTATTCGATGACGAGACAGAAATTGATGTCGCAATTGATGGCCGCTTTGGATTAGAGCAACATACAACCCCATCGACTCGTGTCTTTATGACAGGCATTAAACCTGTTTATCGTCTACAAACAAAAGAAGGCTATTACTTACGAGCAACTGCTGACCACAAAATTATGACTGCCCGTGGTTGGGTGGAAATGCAAGACCTTAACGAAGGTGACAAAGTTCACATTTTGAACCGCAAAGGTGGCTTTGGGCGTGAAGGTTCAGAACGACTCGGGCGCATTCTTGGTTGGTTAATCGGTGATGGAACAATCAAAGCTGACCGTGCTGTCTTATCTTTCTTTGGCGAAGAAAAACAAGAACTCGCACCGATGTTTGCTCAATATGTTAATGATATTGTCGAGCCATTAACGGATTCAAGTCGTGGTACACGCACCTATACAGTCGGCGTAGTAGACATCAAAGACCGTGATGAAGCCCGTGTTCGCTCACAACGCCTGCGGACACTCGTTGAAGGTTATGGATTAGTTGAAAATAAACATCAAGTACCCGAAGTCGTCTTTAAAGGTACAGAAGCCATGCAACGCGGGTTCTTACAAGCATTATTTACTGCTGATGGCAGTGTTCAATATTTCAAAGGAAATAAAACTGCTAGCCTCAGACTCGCATGTAACGCCTTGGATATGCTTGAAGATGTACAAATGATCTTAGCTAATTTCGGAATCGCTAGCCGTATTTATAAAGAACGTCGCAAAGCTGGTTACCGTGACATGCCAGATGGTCAAGGTGGTTTAAAACAATATTGGTGTGAAGCACAGCACGAACTTGTTATTTCACGAGCCAATATGGTTGTTTTCCGTGATGAAATTGGCTTTATTCTCGAACGTAAACAAGAGCAGCTCATTGATATGTTAGATGATTATGTCAATGCACCACATAGCGAATCATTTGTTGCACGGGTTGAATCTGTTACAGAAGATGGCTATGAAGAAGTCTTTGATTTAACAGAGCCAGTCACTCATTCATTTGTTGGTAATTCAATCGTAACCCACAACTGTGGTGAGCAACCTTTAGGTGCATTCTCTGTATGTAATCTCGGCGCAATCAATTTATCACGCTTTTATGATGAAGAAGCTAATGATGTTGCATGGGAAGAATTACGCCAGACAGTCGGCTATGCAACCCGTTTCCTTGATAACGTCATTGATACTACTCCCTACTTCTTCCAACAAAATGCTGATGTTCAACTGGCTGAACGTCGTGTGGGACTTGGCACGATGGGTATTGCCGAATTAATGCTCAAGTTGAAAGTTCGCTACGGGAGTGATGAATCGGTTGCATTGATTGACGAAATCTATAAGCTCATCGCAACCACAGCATATGACACCTCTTGCGAAATTGCACAAGAAAAAGGTGCATTCCCTAAATTTGATGCTGAGAAATTCCTTGAAAGTGGTTTTATGCAAGGGATGCCAGAAGATCTGCGCGAAAAAATCCGTGCCAATGGGATGCGTAATGTCACATTGTTGACACAAGCTCCAACAGGCACAACAGGCACAATGGTTAACACATCAACAGGTGTGGAACCCTTCTTCTCATGGGTCTATTATCGAAAGAGTCGTCTCGGCTTACATGAAGAACAAGTTCCAATTGTCCGCGACTGGTATGAAGAAAACCCTGATGAAGAAGAATTACCAGAATACTTCGCGACAGCCATGGACTTAGAACCACGCGACCATGTTAAAGTGCAAGGTGCATTCCAACGCTGGATTGATAGCGCGATTAGTAAAACCTGTAATGTCCCGAATGATTACACAGTTGAGCAGGTCAGTGAGCTATATCAATATATGTATGAACTGGGCTGTAAGGGTGGCACAATTTATCGTGATGGTAGCCGTGATGAACAAGTCTTGATGCTCAAAGGTGATGAACGTGCTGAGAGTGAAATGGACGAAATCAAGGGCAACAGTAGCAAACCAGCCAAAGCTGAAGTTGTTACACAAGTTGCAACACCCCATCGCGTTTACCCACGTCCAGACCGTTTGACAGGGACAACCGTCCGTACACAAACACCCTTTGGTAAAGCCTATATCACTATCAATCGTGATGAAAACGGCTATCCATTTGAGGTCTTTATCACCATTGGTAAAGTCGGGAGCGATATTCAAGCTGATGCCGATGGTTTGGGGCGCATGATGTCCTTACAATTGCGTACCACTGCTCCACATAATCGTAAAGATATGCTCAAACTGATTATTGAGCAGTTGCAGGATATTGGTGGCGCACGTCCAATTGGGTTTGGTCCAAAGCGTGTCTTATCCCTTCCCGATGCTGTTGCAAGTGTCCTAATGGATGAATTCTTCAAATCAGAACAACCGCAACAATTAGGACTCCCTATCGAAGGTCTTGAAGAAGTCCAACCACAAGCCAGTAACCTCGTGGTCAATGGTTCACTTTCAGGGGCAGATATGTGTCCAGAATGTGGAACGATTACACTTATTCGTACAGAAGGTTGCCGTAAATGTTTGACCTGTGGATATAGCGAGTGCTAAACATCACACTATAATTTGACTATGTGAAAGAGACGGCTTAAGGGTCGTCTTTTTCTTTCCCATCATCTGGCTATATAATCTAAGCATATTGGCGCGCAGAAAGGTAAATACCAATGGCAAAGAAAAAAGATGCTTCCCCAGAATTCAACCCTGATGATTATCCTGATTATGATCCAGAGGATTATGGGTATTCACCTCACCAAGACCCATTATTTGCTTCGATGCTAGGCAATAATATGGATATTGCGTCCTTCTGGCAAGAACCTGATTTTCTGCTTGCAGATATCATCCATGTCTTGGTCAACATCGCTGAATTGGAAATTGGTATCACGCTATTTGTTAAGGGGATGACGCTGACAGGTGTTTTAACAAGTGAGCGTAGTTACCTACAAGAACTCAGTGATACATTTCGTAAACGCGTCCAACTAAAGAATCAAAAAATGAGTAAAGAAGAGCGCGAAGCTCTAAATCAGATGTTTGATTTCACCCGATTAGCAGAAAGTACACTTGCCCAAGAATTAGATGAAGAAGGCGTAGCAATGCCAGATGGTATATCATCGATTCGGTTTTTACATCTCAAAAATCCAATTCTGGTCGGGCAAGGCGGTGTTATGGACTTCGGTCATAATGACACACCCTACATCCGTTTACGTTTATCTTTAATTGATGGATGGATGTTGGGTGAAGTGGTTACACCAGAGATGTTCCACGACGATGATGATAGTGGTGAGATATTACACTAAGGAGTTTTTAGTCATTTGCTGTATCATGAGTGCATTCTGTCAATCATTTGAGACATCACATGGAAATAAGCCAAGATTCAACATCAAAGCCAAATTCAAACCGCCGGGTCAAGCGAATCCTATTATTCTTACTCATCGGTGGGCTAATGTACTTTTGTTCGTTTATCACAGCTATTCATATCGTCGGAGCAACAGATAAAACAGAAGATGCCGATATTATTATTGTGTTGGGGGCGGGAATACGGCGTGATGGACGGGCAGGATGGGCGTTAACACGTCGGGCAGAAATGGGGGCTGACTTATGGCTTAAGGGAAAAGCACCTTATGTTTTATGTACAGGCGCACAAGCCGATGGATACCCTCGCAGTGAAGCGCAAGCCTGTCATGAGTTATTATTGCAAAATAATGTACCAGAGTCGGCAATCCTCATAGAAGAAAATAGCCGAAGCACAGAGGAGAATGCTATCTATAGCCACAAAATTCTCCAAGATAGAGGTTTAACATCCGCCATACTCGTTAGTGATAGCTACCATCTCTTACGTGCTGAGTGGATATTTAGAGATGCTGGCATAGTCGCTTACACCAGCCCTGTATCTGCAAGCCGTATCAATCGTCCTGTGTTTTACCCATATTCACTGGTCAGAGAATTTGTGGCATTTCATTGGTATATCGTCAAAGATACCTTCAATATACCCATAACCCACATTTACGGTGTTTAATGCTTATTCATATGGCATATAGATATATACTTTTGTGCCACTGTCCTTTTCAGATTGGATATCAAGTCGTCCGCCATGAGTTTCGACAACAATCCGTGCTAAAGGTAAGCCAATACCAATCCCCTGTTGTTCATAGATCTCGCGGTCAATTTGAGTGAAATCTTGTAAAGCATTCCCAATCTGTTCAGAGGTCATACCATTACCCCAATCCTGAATACAGATACGCACCCCTTTATCATAGCTTTTAACAGTAATTTGAACTTGTCCATCAGCTGGAGAATAAGAAATTGCATTTGCAATAATCTCAGCAAGTGCATGAATAAACACTTGGCGGAAGCAAGAAATCTCAATACCGTTATCCTTTGGGTCAAAATTCACTTGCACGTTATGTTCACGGTAAATGAAATGATTGGCATGGTTAATTGCAGCAATAATTAAAGTCCAGAGGGCTTCTGGGCGGCTCACACGGCGGACTTTCTCTGGTGTCATCAACCCTGATTTTGCTTCAACAAATAGGGACATCTGCTCGACCAAACGATTTAAGCGACCAGTCCCATTGCCCAATGTATCAACCAAGTCATGAATATCAGCAGTCGATAAGAAATCTAATTGTTGCGACATCAACTGCACTGCCATATTAATTGAAGTCAGTGGAGTCCGCAATTCATGAGAAATCACATGAGCTAGTTGCTTCTTTGTCTCCATTAATTGTTCATTGGCATGTTCTTCTACATCTACAAAGCGACCCAGACGTGTATTAATCGCACTCAATAATTCGCTGGTGGTAAAGGGCTTGGGGATATAATCATCAGCACCCAGTTCCATTCCATAGCGCATAGATGCCCGGTCAGACTTCGCTGTTAGGAAAATAAAGGGTGTCAAAGAGACATGTTCGGTACGACGGATTTGATCCAGTACGCCATAACCATCCATCCCATTCATCATAATGTCGCATAAAATAAGGTTTGGTTGATATTCACAAGCAACGGCAACACCCTCTTCGCCACCTGAGGCGCTCTCTACATCAAAATCATTGAGTTTGAGAGTCTCAACAATATTTTCGCGGATAGAATCCTCATCTTCAATTACTAATATACGAACCATTGCGATTTCAATTCTACTATCTGTACGATATAACTATATTGTATGAGCAATCATAATGATTGTTACTTAAGATAATGGATAATGCCCAAACATATGCGAATGTTGTGACTTTGGACTATAATCTTTAAGTACACTATTATTTGATTTTAAAAGGAGCTACGGAAATGAATATTTTGCGTTTTCGTTGGGCAGTGGTTGTTATATTAACGATGCTGATTGTTAACATTGGGCTACTATCTGCACAAGAAGAATCTTATACAGTTCAATCGGGCGATACCATTCAAGCAATTGCAAATCGTTTTGAGGTATCAACAGATGCTCTCTTGCAATATAACGGTATTATTGACCCCAATCGTATTTTCCGCGGACAAGTTATAAAAATACCCGTCGGTGTTGTCAGTCCGCCCCAAACACATCAAGTTCAACCGGGAGAGACCTTACGTTGGATTGCAGAACGCTATAATGTAACTCAAGAATCCCTCATTGATGCCAACAACCTTACAAATGTCAGTCGCCTCACTGTTGGTCAAGTATTGAATCTTCCAGCAACAGGTGGTCCTAGCATCTTTACACAAGAACACATTGTTCAAACTGGGCAGACCTTACGCTCCATTGGTGAACTCTATGGGATTTCTTGGGAAGAATTAGCCTCTGTCAATAATTTGCCGAATCCCAATTTATTACAAGTGGGTCAAACGCTTATCGTTCCAGCATTTGGTTCAACACCGGTAACGACACCCGTTCCACAACCTGTTGCAACACAAGCACCTGTTGTTGTCGCGACACAAGCCCCACCTCAACAACAGGCTCCGCAACAAACACAACTTCAAACTTATGTTGTGCAAGTTGGCGATAATCCAGCCCTGATTGCAGATCGCTTTGGTGTGACTTTAACCAGCCTGATTGACATCAATAACTTACGTGGTAACTTGCCAATTTTTGCGGGGGATATTCTTTTGATTCCGCCAACAGGTGGTGTGACAGGTACAGTCACAACAACGACAGCAACTAACAACCAGACATTTACTGCACCTCCGGGACAATATATTGTACAACCTGAAGATACCCTATTTGAGATTGCAATCCGTTATAACCGAAATGTCTATGACATCGCTGCGGCTAACGGTTTGCTCAACTTGAATTCCATTTACGTCGGTCAGATTTTGACAATAGAATAAGGTCGCATATGGGTAAATATATTTTCATTGGTGTACCCTATTGGTTAGGGAAAACAATTGATGGACGGACAGAAGTTACGTCCATTCAACAGAGTGGTATTGCAGAAGAGTTTGATGCAGAGTGGGTCACTATCGAACCTGAATTTTCTATACATGATGACCCCGTGATTGCTGTTAATCAAGCGATTGCGGATATGATAAACGCATATCCCGATAAAATCCCTGTCGTATTTGCATCCGATTGCACCAGTTGTCTAGGCATGGTCAAAGGGCTAGAATCACAAGCCCCTGCAATCCTTTGGTATGATTCACACGGGGACTTTAACATTCCCGAAACATCACCCAGTGGATTTTTGGGTGGGATGCCTCTGGCGGCGATGGTTGGACGTGGTAATGAATATCTACTAGAAGGTATGGATTTAGAACCCCTTAATGAGTCTGATATTATCGTCACCGATGTCCGCAACCTTGACCCACAAGAAGGTGAGATGTTGCGAGGTAGCGACATCACGATTTATGAATCAGTTAATGATTTACTGACGGCTGACCTATCGCAAAAGCCTTTATATATCCACTTTGATACCGATGTGGTGGATATTGGCGATATGCCAGCCATGAATTATCCTGAAGCTGACGGTCCATCCCTCAAAGATACAGCAAAAACACTGCAACATGTGGTCAACAATACAAACACAGTCGGCATCTTATTCAGTCTGTGGAATGACACACTAGATGGTGCAGATAAAGCCCTAGCGGGTACATTAGAACTTGTACGGACTTTAAAGTAATACTTTTAGATGGTTAAATATAGTGAGCAAATGATTATATTTAACCATCTTTTATACCCCAGCAAATCAATTATCAGCATATCTTCATAGATTACGACATTGCTCTTGTATCACTGTATAATTATAAAATACAGGTATAGGAGTTTGGCATGGCAACATGGATTGCACACTTTCATATAGCGCAAGCAATTTTAGAGATGGGCTTTAACTTCGATCGCGCCATGTTTCTCGTTGGTAATATCGCTCCAGATTCTGGCACAATCGACAAAGATAATTTAGTGTATACACCAGACAAAACCACATCTCACTGGCGTAATGCTGAGAATGTCATTGAGCCTGAACACTTTTATACAAAACATTTGACCCAACCCATCTCAGATTCATCCAAATATGCTTTTTTGATGGGATATTACTGTCATCTTATAGCCGATAGAGAGTGGTCGGAAACAGTTTGGAAGCAAAAACTAGCAACAGCACTTTATTCAGAACCCCTGAAAGAGGATAAACAATTTATCTGGGAAATAAAAAAGGATTGGTATGGTATCGATTTTTTGTATCTACAAGAGCATCAAACTTCAGTATTCTATACGGACTTTATACAAATTGAAGCAGTTCCTGATTATTTACCTGCATTCCCAAAAGGCGCATTTACAGCCCGAGTCCATGATACAAAAGCCTATTATCTCAATGGTTCAGAATGGGATTTAGACCGCCCCTATATTTATCTTAACCGTACCGAGTGGAATGACTATGTCAATCATACGATTCACATTACACAAACTGCCCTTCAGGAAAAGCTCAATAACTGATGGATATTAGATTATCAATTGCAGATATATCCACATCCCCATAAGCATTCTAAGCGTTCCCATGTTAGTAATAGACAAGTTATGTGTCTTATCCACCTGACATCATCGTATGTTTTTCACGAATATCTAGACGATAGGCTTCTGGAGTATCGGCTAAACACATGCCAACGACCTTCATCAATTCCATTACGTCAGATTTTTCATGCGTCGAAAAGGCTTGTTCATCAGCGTATTCAGCATAGAAGAAGAAAGTATTTGGAGAACCGATAACTTCTCCTACAATATTGGCGTTAATCCCAACTTGCTCAGCAGAATTCTTTAGAAATGAATGGATCGCTTCTATAAAATCATCACGTTTCGCAGGCTGGATGATGTATGTTGCAGTGATACTAATCATGCTATATTCTCCTCTAGCATCTTAACTGTTAAGGCATCTGAATAAGATCATGTCATACTATGATTTGAGTTTGTAGCTAACTAAATATATTATAGATGATGTTTAGAAAAAAGTGGCTTAGACTTTTCCAGTTAATTGTAGGTTAGATTTTACAGACCCTAATTTACATGCACGGTAAGATTATATGTTTTGTAAGTTAATTTGCACTCCTATTTGACAAACGCATTTAATTCATACACATTAAATGTAGCCAGAAAACGTAAAAATTATTGTTATCAATATAAGAACGCCATAAAAACAAGGAAGCTACTTATGCAAAGATTTCGTGACCTCGTTCCCATCCAACACCATCTACCCACAGGGCAACTCAATATGATTACTGATGTAGCAGGAGTTAGCGTTGGACATACAACCTTGATAAATGGTGAAGGCAAACTCGATATTGGGAAAGGACCTATCCGCACAGGCGTGACAGCTATACGTCCACATACGGGAAATATATTCCGCGAAAAAGTCGCTGCCGCAGTGTATACCATCAACGGCTATGGTAAAGCAACGGGCTTTGAACAAATTCGGCATCTCGGTGTCATCGAAAGTCCGATTTGCCTAACCAATACGCTCAATGTTGGTAAGGTATGGGATGCTGTCGTCGCTTATTCGATACGCGAAAATCCTGATATTGCGATAACAACCAGCAGCATCAGCCCTGTCGTCGGGGAGTGTAATGACAATTACCTGAGTGATGGTCAGGGAAGACATGTTAAAGCTGAGCATGTCTTCGATGCGATTGATGGTGCATCCAGTACCATTGTTCAAGAAGGTTGTGTTGGTGCAGGCACTGGAACAGTCTGTTATGGATTTAAGGGTGGCATCGGCACAGCATCACGGATTGTCTTAGATGGCAAATATACAGTCGGCGTATTGGTTCAAACCAACTTCGGACGCACATCAGAGTTACAGATGTTAGGTGTCCCTATTGGACAACACTTTGTCGACAACCCACCCCATCAAACCGATGGCTCAGTTATGGTTGTAATTGCCACCGATGCACCGATGACTTCTCGGCAATTAGAGCGCATGGCAAAACGAGCAGCTTTTGGTTTAGGTCGGACGGGAACAGTTTGTCATAATGGGAGTGGTGACTTTGTGATTGCCTTCTCTACTCAAAATAAACGTAATCATGATTCAAACGATGCACAAAGCACTGTTGAACGCATCAATGAGGAAGCTCCCATCGGCAATAGTACAGTGATTGATGAATTCTTCCGTGCGGTGGTTGAAAGTGTTGAGGAATCGGTGTACAACGCCCTCATCTCGGCGACAACAACAGTCGGGCGTGATGGACATACATATCATGCCCTACCGCATGATAAACTGGTTGAGTTGATGCGCTATTATCGCCGTATAGATTAGGGAGATTATGATGACCTTTGTAAGTTCATTTTCAGATATTCAAGACGATTTTCATAAAGCAATGGAAACGATTGTTTGGTGTAATATGGCAACCGTCGATAGCCAAGGTCGTCCGCGTAGTCGCGTGCTTCATCCAATGTGGGAGGGTATGATGGGTTGGATACTCACCTCGCCTATATCGTTAAAAGCCAAGCATCTTGAAAAGAATAATCATATATCACTCGCCTATATTGCTGACCCACTAAAACCGATTTATATTGAAGCCAGCGTGGAATGGGTGGATGGAGAATCAGAAAAGCAACGCATATGGGATTGGTTCAAAAATACGCCACCGCCCTATGGTTATGACCCCGCACCATTTTTCGGCAGTGTCGATAGCCCTAATTATGGTGTCCTCAAAGTCACACCGTGGTTGATTGATATGCACGATTTGATGGGTGATTCGGGTCGCAAATGGAAAGCCTAACTACATAGAACGTGCTTGACGGTCAATGGCTTCTGTACTAAAAACAATTGCAATCATCGGAAGCCATATACCCCCGATTCCCAAAAATGCTAATTCCAGAATCCAAAGCTGATTGAAAAAATCAAGCTCGATGAAGGGTAAGCTATACCCTATAAATGCAGATATCACAACGATTGCACCAGCGATAATGACCCAAATCCACTTGAGGGGTTGCGGTGGGAAATGTTTATCCATGAGCATCTGGGCTTTTTCGGGTTTCCGATAATAGAGAACACCAACTGCTAACGCCAATAAAATCCCTGCAATTGTCATCCCACCGACATTCACATACCCTTGAATGAAACGTAGCAAAAGCAATAGAATGCAGACAATCATCACTGCACCGAGTTCGGGTCGGTTTAACTGAAAATGCTTCGCTTCCCAGACACTATGATGGCGTGATAGTCGTAAAAACAATAAAAATACGATTAAACCAACGATGCAGAATAATGCCAGCATGATATTAAATGTGGTTGGCTCGACACCCGACATATCGCGGAAAGGTGACCATCGTGACCAGACCCCCCAATAAAAGCCCACCGCAATCGCGTAAAGCACCATCAAAAATTTACCGCGATTAAACGAAGCCCGTGTCATCAATAAGAAAAAGCCAAAAACCTCTATACTGACAAAGCCAACCGCACCCAACATACGTTGAATAAATTTAGATGGGAAATCATCAAAAGCAATATCAGGCTGGATTATAAGAGCAACAAGCAATGAGTGAACAACAATCAAGGTCATTACATCGTAGACATTGCGGATACGATAGCGCACAGATAAGTCGAGGAGAAGTGTTGCCGAAGCAATGTAGCCAATCACTTTTAAGCCCCATTCTACAGGGTCATGAAGTTGGGGATTGTTCCATAACAGAATCTCGTTACCGAGCAAGAATAAACACGCTAATAGTAAACGGACAACCCATAATGACAGCCTATCAGATTGTTGTGTGATGTCTAGTTTTGCTTGTGTCAATATAGCCCCAAACTGTGATTAGAAAACAATGCTATAGTCTCAATATAACATGAAGCAACAAAAAAGCGCACCTGTTTTTGATGCGCCTCGTCTTGTTTCTATTGTCGAGCTATTAGTCAGTGATGACTGGAATCATCTCGCCTGTGGCAGTTGACCCTAATTGGGGACTAGATAAGAGTTTCATTTGACTCGCATTCACAAAAGCGTGTTGTTCAAATGAATTTCCATTCCACTTATAATGTTCGAGTTGAGTCCCATCTAAGTTTATCATCAACCAACCATCAGGTGTCCCTGTTAAAAACATTTGTGGATTCTCAAATTGGAAGGGGTCGGTTTGACCATCGCGCCAAACAACCGTTACGCCTTCTGCGAATGGCTCTTGTATGATGTAGGCTTGACCATCAATCACCCATTCAGGTTTGATCAAGTTAATATTATCAGGATTGAAGTAGACAATTTTAGTATTCTCTCTATCGGATAGTTGGAAGTATTCGATGATGTTAGCAGGGTCAAACATCGAATCTGCATTACTTATCGGATAATCTGGGTGTTGAATCGCTTGAATGGTTTCACCATTTGCGAGTATCGACCCTGCAAATGCAATATTATATCCATAGTCCGCTATCATTTCATTCGTTTCAGGATTCCATAACATCGTCTGTCCATCGGCTGATGCATCACAAGGGAAACAACTTGGTTTGATTTCAATCCCATTGTCATCCCAATCAATGAAGAAAATAGCGTTGCTGTTAATCAGAGTGGTATAAGGGTCAAAGGATGTTACATACTCACCTGTTTCAATATCTAAAATCGCAAGCAAACTAGCTCCATCACGAATATAAGCGTTGAGAAAGTTAATCACAATTTTGCTACCATCGGGGCTGAACCCAAGCAAATTAATGACTTCCCATTCACCCTCATCAGGTGCAGAAATTGTGCGACAGCAATCATCACCCGCTAAATCAGCAATATTGAGTGTTGCTGTAAACCCAGTACCTTCTTGGTCTTCATCCACAAATAAGAAGTATTGCTCATCGGGTGTAATCGCCACATTGTAATATGTAGACCCTTGGGTCATATTTTGTACAGCGTCTGGTAGAGCGATACTGTCCCCAAATCCATCAGCTGTAACACGTAAAATTTCACTTTGAGCAAATATCAAAACATCCCAATTATCATCTTGTGCTGAGACAAGTGAGGCAAAAATGAGTGTAAGTATTACTGATGTAAATAGCCAAAACCGTTTGACCATGTTTGTTATTTTGTAAACCATCCTTCTGATGATTAATAGACTGATACATGTAATTATCAGCAAATTTCATCGTAGAAATTGACGCAATACCTACGCTTATCCTACGCTTGCCTGTAGTCTTATGGTAAGCCATAATATATCTGTTATTAGGTGCCTTCAAAATTGGACTAATCAAATGCCAAAAATCTTTGTTTCGTATCGCCGTATTGATTCTCAAGAACGCGCACACCGCATTGCTGATTGGCTGGTGCTGAAATATGGGCGCGAGAATGTCTTTATTGATGTGGATACGATTGGCGCAAGCACTCGAATTATGCGTGGGGGAGGAATTGCTAATTCAGATAAAACACAATATTCGGCAATACGTTTTCGTATATTACCATTTCTCTCTCTTAAGGATTATGGTTTCCATTGTATGCGGTATATTGATTCGTAGCAGTCATCATCGTGGCGTGGATCTAAGTTCCACCCCTACCGTTGCAAATGTTCATCTTGGATACATAAAAAGGTTATATTCATTATGTCTCAATCACCCAAACGCCGAAAAAATTCTTTGCGCCTTGCCAATTATGATTATTCGCAATCGGGTGGGTATTATGTGACGATGTGTACCCATGAGAAGGCAAAAGTTTTGGGTCAAGTGGTTGATGGCGAGGTTGTGCTATCGGATATTGGGCAGGTGGTACGGGATTGTTGGTTAGCAATTCCAGAGCATTTTGAACATGTTGGGTTAGGTATGTATGTCATTATGCCGAATCATATCCATAGTGTTATCTTGATACATGATGATATACTAAAGACCGAAGATGTAGAACAATTGTCATCAGAGTCAGTACAACGAAATCCAGTGAGTCAGCAAAAATCAGGGTCACCATCCAAATCATTGAGTT
>CAYGTY010000045.1:30882-35137 GCA_964352825.1 uncultured Anaerolineaceae bacterium | reverse complement strand
ACTTCCAACCACGCGCACTCTATAATGCCTTGCTGACCAGTTAATGATAAATGACACTTGGCGTAAGATTTTTCCTCTTTTACGGTAAAATCATAACTCTCTGAATAATTAAAACATCTCTAAAATTTTCCAAAGGGTAGTCATCACTATCCTTTTTTGCTTTATATGCAACGATATATTGGTTGGTTTTAAGCTATACTATAGATGTCTATACTACTAATAATAGGAGATGTGATGAGCAAGCAGATAGACATTACAAATATTGCTTATGGATTCCGTATAGCCTTAATTGAAACATTTGAACAAGTACATGGTATGTATTTGAATAAGGGTACATCTATGTTTGAAACCCTTGCCGAAGTTACAGCAGAGCAAGCCTCACAACCAATGGGAAATTGTGCCACGATTGCAGCTCATGTAGAACACACCCGTTACTATTTACAGGTCTTAGAAGACACACTACTCGATAATGACCTGAGTTATGTCAATTGGCAGACAACTTGGGAAACTGTTAGCACTGTATCTGATGACGAATGGGAAGCCATAAAGACAAATCTAAAAATCACATATGAAAGTGTAAAAGGGCAGCTTGATAATGCTGATTCATGGGATGGAGATAAAGAGTTGTCCTCGATGCTATCAATTATTATTCATAGCGCGCATCATCTCGGTGAAATTCGTCAGATGCTATGTCATTTGGAGCAATAAATATGGTTCAACATGTTACTATATATCGTGAAGAAAACCGTTTTGCAGGATGGCCCGCCAATTATGGCATCTGGAACTGGGAAGATGAAATTGTTGTTGGCTTTACTGTCGGACATATCGATAAATCAGGTGGGTTCCATGCTCGTGATTCATCTAAGCCCTTTATCAATCAGCAAGCGCGTAGCATTAATGGTGGACAAGTTTGGATAAATGAATATTTTGGCGGTAACCGTCCAGATAATCGAGGACTATCAGCCGATGAACACATGAATCCTGAACTCAAACTGAGCAATTTACTAGACCTCAATGACCATATCCGCTATCCTACCCAAGCCATTAGATTTACCCATCCCAATTTCGCATTAATGTGCGCGCGTACAGGACTCGAAAAAGGTGCAACATCATTTTTCTATACTACAACAGCACGTTGGACAAATTGGAATGGACCTTATGCACTACCTGATTTTGGTCAGACGGGCATTATGGCACGTACAGATTATATTGTCGAAGGTAACTATTCGATGTTGCTTTTCCTGACTGCAAATAAAGCCAATGGGCATGAAGGCAAGGTTATCTGTGTTCGCACAACCGATGGTGGACAGAGTTGGTCACTTGTATCCGAAATTGGAGGAGAACCTAAAGGTGAACAGGCTTTTAATATTATGCCCGCCAGCCTAAAATTAGACGATGACCGTATCTTATGTGCAGTCCGCTGTCATGATGGGGAAGAAGATACCAATTGGATTGACCTGTATCAATCCGATGACAATGCTGAAACATGGACTCATATCGCGCGCCCAGTGACATTTGGAGGTGTTCGCAGTCATGGTAATCCACCCACCCTAAATCAGCTTTCTGATGGTCGTTTAGTGATGACCTATGGTAACCGAGTCGCACCCTTTACAATCGAAGCCCGTATCAGCCCAGATAGAGGGCAAACATGGGACGAACCGATTATTTTGCGTTCAGGGGGTGGTAATCATGATATTGGTTATTCAAGAACAGTTGTCTTACCTGATGATACCCTTGTGACAGTCTATTATTTTAATGAAGAGGCAGAGGCGGAGCGATTTATCGAAGCCTCAATATGGAAAACTGAGTAGACTATCAACTACAATAACACCTTATCAAAGACTCATCAGAAAGGTTGATACTATGAACTCATTGTCGACAGAACAAATCAACGCTATTTTACAGAAAACCGAACTCTTCAGCCCGTTTTCTACCGATGAGCTCAACAATATTCAAGCCACGCTCGAATACGTAACAATATCTGCAAATGAAATACTTATCAAACAGGATACCCATGCAAATAGCATGTATATTATCTTGTCAGGACAGTTGATTGTTAAAAGCGAAACCAGTCAGCAAATCATCAATAAATTAAAAGCAGGAGATATTGTTGGTGAGTTAGGGTTATTGACCGAACAAAAACGTAACGCAACTGTAACCGCAACTGTCGATACGAGATTGTTGGAATGTACACGCCGTAACCTAGACAATCTGCTAGAGCGACATCCTGCATTAGGTGAGAGATTTCGAGATATTATCCTTCCTCGCATCCGCCGATTATATATGTTATCAGCCTTAAATAACCTCATTGATGGTATTACTCTGGAAGAAATTGAAGCCCTTGAAGCTCGAACTGAATGGATACACTTAAATCGGGGCGATGTTCTGTTTTCTCAAGGTGAACAACAAGATGACATGTATCTACTTGTACAAGGGCGTTTACGCGTAATTGTAGAGGATCATGATATTGTTGATCGCAGTGGTGAAATTGAAGCAGGTGAAACAGTCGGAGAGTTAGGATTATTGAGTGATGAACCTCGCGCAGCAACCGTCAAAGCAATTCGAGATAGTTATCTCATCCGTATTGATCGTGGAGATTATCATTTTCTCTTAAAAACAAATCCTACTATATCTGCCAACATCGCTAGTATTATCATTAAACGCCAGCATGCAATGCTTAAACAAGAAAAAACCAAACGTGCAGACTCGATCACGTTCGCAGTTGTACCTCTTGATAGCTCCGTTAATGTTTCAGAATTTGCAGAAAAACTAGAAGTACAATTACAAATTTTAGGAGAAACACGCAAGCTCAACGGTCACGAAGTGGATACATCATATGGATATGAAGGCGCATCAAACTTACCTGACGAGCATCCCATTGGTATCATGGTTGAAGGCTGGATGATCCAATTAGAAAACGATCATGATTATGTACTCTACGTTGCTGACCCAACACTAACAGAATGGACTCAACGGTGTATTGAAGCATCTGATCGTATTTTATTAGTCGGTTCTGCAGACCAATCACCTAACCTGACCTCAATTGAAAAAGCAATCCAGACTCATTATTCACAGGTACGCCAAGAACTTATTTTACTCCATCCCGAAATGACCCAAATGCCATCAGGAACCGCTCAATGGCTCGATCAACGTAAGGTCAAAACCCACCATCACATCCGCCTTAATGACACCTCACACTATAGTCGTGTAGCTCGTCGTCTAACAGGACACGCAATCGGCTTGGTATTCAGTGGCGGTGGTGCGCGTGGCTATGTGCAACTGGGTGTGATACGTGCATTAGAAGAGGCAAATGTCCAAATTGATATGGTCGCTGGAACGAGCATCGGTGCTTTGATTGCAGGTGCATATGCTTTGCGTCAGACATTTCAAGAAGTATATGAAGTCGCAACACAATTTTCGAATACTAAAATGATCTTCGATTATACATTCCCAATCGTTGCATTAAATAATTCAACTCGGGTGAGCAAACTCATCCATCAAATTTATGGCGATGTTGATATTGAGGACTTGTGGATACCGTATTTCAATATCGCCAGCAACATGTCCAAAGCAGAGATGGTAGTCAGTACACGTGGGAAATTACATAAATCGATTCGTGGTAGCATGTCAATTCCGGGGATTTTTACACCTGTACTACGTGACGGTGACTTAATTGTAGATGGGGGTATCGTTAATAATTTCCCGATTGATATTATGGCAGAGATGTGTGAAGGCGGTACGGTTATTGGTCTAACAGCACAACCTGAGCGAGTAGGCAAATCAACTCGTAGCTTCAATATAGATGATGGGATACCAGGTTGGCGAATTTTGCTCAATCGACTTAACCCATTTACAAAAAATATCCGTGTTCCAATTTTACCGATTACGCTTCTGAAGACACTAGAAATCAATACGCTCCGACAACAGCGAGAGTACGAACATGTTGCAGATTTGCTATTAAATGTAGACACACAGAAGTTTAAGCTACTTGCCTTTGATGATTATGAGATCATTGCTCAGGCAGGCTATGACCACTCTAAGCCCATTATCAAAGACTGGGTATCAACTCAACCTGATTATTTAACACAGTCTGACTAATCAGTCTGTAAATATTGCATCGATTCACGTAATTTACCTTCGATAGGAGTTGGCTTCTGGGTTTCACTGTCCACAAAAACATGAACAAAGTAGCCAACTGCTGCGGGGGATTCTTCACCCTCTTTAAAAATAGCGATCTCATAACGCACACTCGAAT
>CAYGTY010000045.1:0-30782 GCA_964352825.1 uncultured Anaerolineaceae bacterium | reverse complement strand
GCGGGGGATTCTTCACCCTCTTTAAAAATAGCGATCTCATAACGCACACTCGAATTACCGAGTTTTGCGACCCGTAAACCTGCATCAACGACCTCAGGAAAGCGTATCGGTTTTAGAAATTGGCAATGTGTCTCGACTGCAAACCCCACTGAATCGCCATTTGTGTAGTCGAGTCCACCATGTTCCATCAGATAGCCATTAATCACTGTATCAAAAAATTCATAATAAATCACATTATTGATATGGTGGTACACATCATTATCGCGCCAACGCGTGGGTATCTGACGAAAATATTTATAATATTCGCGTCGTTCATCTTGCGGATTATCGGTCATGAAGATTTGTCTTTTGCTAGGACTTTATAAGCATCCGTCGTTCGTGACGATTCAGGTAGTAAGCCCTGTGGACGATAACGCAACATCAATAATAGAATCACACCAAATAAGATAAAGCGCACATAGTTAAACTCGATATCGAAACCACTCATATTCAATTGAATGGCTGCAATCTGTGTAAATCTATCCATAATCGCAATCAATGCTGCCCCTAATAACGCACCGCGATTATTCCCAAGTCCACCTAAGACGACCATTACCCAAATATCTAAAGTCAATGTGACCACAAAATCATTCGTATTCACAAAACCTGTATTCAGCGCAAACAATACACCAGAGATAGCCGCAATCACTGAGCCAATCAGCATAATTTGTGCGCGTGCTAAAGAAATACCTTTGCCCAAACTGCGTGTGACATCTTCGTTTTCACGTAAACCTTTGAGTAAACGCCCATAAGGTGAGCGAATCAGGCGTTCACTGTATATATAGGCGATAAACGCCAAGACTAAGACCAATATCATAAACGCAACTGAACTTGTTCGGGCATCATCTAAATAATAGAAGGGTTGAGCAATCCCAGAAATACCATTATGTGAGCAAATGAGGTCATCTGCACCCCGTACAACAATCCTGATAATCTCTCCACCAACGAGTAACACCAACGCCAGATACCATTCTTGCTTTAGACGCAGTGTGACATATGATACGACAAAGCCAACCGTCGCACCAATCAATGCAGCAATGATAAATGTTAGCGCCAAGTTCACGAAGCCAGCAATGGGTTGTGTTGCCATGATTTCCGAGCGCAGTTGTAAGGCTTGTCCCAGACCACTTCCGCACGGGTGAATGGCTTCTGTTCCAGATAATAAAGGGAGTAAACGGGTATAGGTTACACCTGTGACATATGCACCTATTGAAACAAATAAGGCTTGCCCAAAGTTCGGAACACCTGCCACACCATATTCCAAATTGAGACTCACTGCCATCAGCGAATAAATGCCAAATAATGTCAGTAAGGCAATTGCTGTTGCAATAATATCAATATTCATCGTTGCAACCCCCGTACACGTGTGATGAGGTCTGTAAAACCTTGTGGACGTATCAATAAAACAGCGATAATAATGATAAATGGAATCGCAGGTTTAAAGCTAAAATCCACATCGAAATAAAAGTGGAGAAACTGCATCACTGTATTTTCTGAAAAGGCAACCAGATAAGCCCCTAATATCGTTCCTGTAAAACTAGAAAGTCCGCCTAAAATCGCCGCTGCAAATACAGACAAAATCGCAACCCAGCCCATCAAAGGACTGACTGATGTATTCAATCCCCATAGCCCACCAGCAATCCCAGCTAATGCGCCCACCAACAACCATGTATTGTTTTTGACGCGCTCAACAGCAATGCCAATCACTTTTGCGAGGCTGACATTATTGGCTAATGCTCGCATCTCTCGTCCTAATGGCGTAAAGTTCAAGAGCAAAGTCAATAAAATCACCAAAAGAATGCTTGTTGGCACAACCCAAGCAAAGATATTCGTCAGGATGAGTGTGTCACTCCGATAGACAATCTCTAAGGGGATGGCGATACGTTTATCAAAAAGACCATTCCCATCAGCAATCATATATATGATGTAGCGAATAATCAGCCCCACAGCAAAAGAGGCTAACAATAATGTGTAAAAAGAGGCATTCTGTTTTTCAAGCGGTTTAAAGACAACTTGATGACTCACGAGGGCAACAATCGCACCGACAACACCAGCCGCCAAAATAACAACAATCGGGTGTGGATTACCATTCAGCGACACTATCAAAGCTGTATATCCACCAGCAGTAATATATTCAGCATGAGCAAAATTAGGGAGCTTCATCACACTAAATGTCAAGGTGATACCCAATGCCATCAAGGCATATAAACTGCCGACTTGGATTGTGCTAACAAGAGAATTGATTAGTAAAGTAGGGGGCATGGTCTTGCCTTTTAGATTGTCTTACTTTAAAGATGCTTTTATATATAAAACGTAAGGAAGAGGCGCACCTCTTCCCTACACATAGTCAATTTATTGATTAAGTTTTAGCCGTTAAATGTCAATGTGTCGCTCGACCCATCATACATACCCACTTCAACAAAATCGCTTGCGTCTTCGTTGACAGCATAAATACCATAGACAACAACAGCTTGGTCGCCGTTTTCGTCAAGGAAGGCTTGAACAGCAGTGCCAATGTAGTGATTTGAGATGAATGGTAACATCGATTTCACAGCTTCACCGTCATTACCAGCCGAGAGCATAGTTAACATTGCGATATTAGCCGCATCATAGGCATAGTTGGTAAATGGACCAGGTTCACTGCCATATGCTTCAACAAAATCGTCAATGAAGATTTGGGTCAATGGGGTGGTTGTACTTGCGAAAGAAACCGATACGAAGTTTGCATTAGAGAGTAATTCTGCGTGACCAGCATCAGCAAGAATTTCTGCATTCGCAAGGTTCTCAATCCCCATCCAATCAACGGTACTCAAGATGGGGTCAACTTGGGCAACTTGGAGAAGTTTTTGTGCATCAGCAAGGAAACAAACACAGAAGAATGCTGTATTATCGCCCATACCAGCGATTTCTGCACTAGCAGCTGCAGCTTCACTCGATAGGTCAGCGGCATCAGGTGCATATGCAATACTGGATACAGAGCCACCACCAGCAGCAACAAAATCTGCGCTGAAGCTTTCTGTCAAACCGTTACCGAATGGATCATCAACATACAAAATGACCACATTTTCGTAACCACGTTCAACAGCGATACCAGCAAATGCTTTTGCAGCAAAGTTATCAGGTGGATAAATGACACGGAAGATATTGTCACCTGGGATACCGCCCGCCGCACCACTGGATGCTGGAGCAACAAGCACAACACCGTTTTCATCAGCAAATTGTTTTGCACCGAGAACTTCACCTGTTGTCAAAGGACCAACGATAACTTGTGCGCCTGTTGTCTGTACAAGCGTCTGAACGGCACGAGCTGCACCTTCTGGCGTTTGTTCAGTATCGGCACTCGCGATTTCAAAGCGAATCGATGAACCAGCTGCTTCAAGCTCTGCATTCATTTGATTAACAGCCAATTCGATACCGCGTGCAAAGTCTTCACCAAAAGAACCGAGTGACCCTGTAAACGGTTGTGCTACACCGAGGACATAGGTTTCCATATCGTCCTGTGCTTGGACACTAAAGCCAACCATGACCAACATCATCACAGCGACGAATAGAGAAATAAATTTTTTGCTCATTTTTTGCCTCTCTGAAAAATTCAGTTTTAAATAAACGACAAATGCTAGTATAACGTTTAAGTGAAGCTCCTGCAAAGTCTATCAATGTAGTGCAATCGCCTTATCTGCACACGCATTCCCATAGCATCAAATGATGGACGTGCTATAATCGTGCTGCATACGTCATAAAAACGATGCTCTATACTAATCGATGAATAATGGAGAAGACAACTGATGAGGCGATGGACAGGACGTAGTTTTTTTATCTTAATGACATTTTGCCTATTGAGTATATTGCCTGTTCAGGCACAGCAAAATTTGCTACAAAATCCAGGGTTTGAAAATGATTATGGTGGCCGAATGGGGCGGGGTGATTTCACTTTTGCAGCAGGATGGGATGGGTGGTTTACCGAATCGCCTCGTACAGAATATTGGATGAATGTCCCACCAAACGCCTTTCCTCATAATGGCCCTTTTCGTAAATCTGGGAATTCCTCCCAAAGCATCTCCAAAGGTGGGGGATCATTTACGGCGGCTGCCCTCCAGCGTGTCGTTGATATTCCAGCAGGTGCAGTTGTAAGGGGTACAGCATTTGTTTATATTGAAAATAACGAAGGCACAAATGCTCAAGTCCGTATTGGGATTGGGAGTAATGTCGGCACAAACCCGAATGGTGCAATTACATGGTCAAACTGGGAGAAACGACTAAATGGGTATCATCAAATCAGTGTTGAGCATGTAGCATCTGGTGGTGAAGTCACACTTTTCATCTACGCAACACAAACATGGGCAAATGATCCCAATGCCGTGTATTTCGATGATGCCGAACTCCTCATCGTTGGTCAGGGGGAAGTCGCTAGTGATAGTGGCGGAGATACTGTTGTTGAACCGCCTAGACCAAGTGGTGTACCCTTTGTTTCGCCACAAAATCGAGGAGATCAGGGCGAAATTACCCATATCGTCCGCTCTGGAGACACCATCGCATCTATTTCAGTTGCATATGGTGTAAAAATAGATGAAATCCTTGCCCTAAATGGATTAGATAAAAAATCAATTTTACAACTCGATCAGAGATTGATTATCGCAACCCCAGACCCCTCACAGTCTGAACCCCAAGCCGAACCTACAGAAGATACATCTCAAGAAGAGGCTTCACCAGTTGTCACGGAAGAAGTTGCAGTCGCTGAGGAGCTTGTACCGACACAAATGCCCCCTGAGCCACCGCCATCAGATGGTCAAGATGAGGCGTTGTTTTCTGTGAGCGTCGTATCACAACATTCAGCATCAGTCAATATTCAGCGACGTGAAGGCAATACCTTCGATCTAACGTTTACTGATAATCAATTTCAGGTGATTCAAGTGATGCCCGATTTTATAGGGGATGTTATTCCGCTTAACTTCTGGACACAGGTTTGGGACACCAATCCAGACCTCGTGATACAGGATGCGATACTTCTTATTGATAGTTTCAAAGTACAGCTATCTTTATCCGCCCCACGATTTAATGCAACAGACAATACCCTCTCCTACACGGCTGTGATTGACAGTATCACCCATGCAGGAGGGCAAGAATTTGATATAAATACGATTCCAGATGATACATTGTCAAACGCGGATCTTTATTTCCAACCAGATGAGGCATTTTTCAATGCCATGTCATCGACTGCTAAACTTACCAGTCTGGAAATAGGAAGTGGGTTCTTGTGTTCATGGTTAGGATGTTAAGCCAACAGGCAAAGACAGTTATTCAGGTTCGGGTAATACTGGCGATAATGTAGAGGTTGTCGAGATTGATACATTTACAGCTGATGACTGATCTTCATTAAAATTATTGACTATAAACAAGACGGTTGCAAGGTTGTACGCTGTTCGGAATCTCAATCGAAAGGCTATTATAAGCTGAACCCTTAATTTCATTACATACTTTAATCCACTTAACAATGGAAACAAGCGGAATTTAGGGGTTCAGGTTATACTCTTCCTATTCATTTTAGGAGGAACGTCATGGTTGAGATTCAAGCATCTGTTTTAGAAAAATTACGGCAATACGACACACCCACAATCTGCAATGTGATTGAGCTTTTTGATATTCGTCCACGGAATCAAGGCTATATGGACAAAACTATCAAATCTGCTTTTTCAGATCTACCCCCAATGGTAGGGTTCGCAGCAACAGCTATTCATCGCTCTTATGTCAAACCAACAGGCAAAGACACTTATTCCTCATTAGCTGACCAGATAGCCCGTTTTGAAGACTTATCAGGACCACCTGTGATTGTCTTTCAGGAATTGGATGGAGATAAAGCAGCAGCATCTTTTGGTGAAGTCATGTGTAGCACCTATCAATCATTTGGAGCAAAAGGGTTAATCACGAGCGGTCCTGGGCGCGATATTGAGCAAGTCCATGATATTGCATTCCCTGTATTTACAGATGGGGTCGTTTGTTCACATGGCTATAATCATATTCTAGAGATTCATGTACCCGTACAAGTCGGTGGAATTACGATTTATCCTGATGACCTCTTACATGGCGATATGAATGGCATCACGACGATTCCGACGGCTATTGCATCCGAAGTAGCAGACCTGTGCGAAGGTTTCATCGAAGCAGAAAAAGTTGTGATTGACCTTGTCCAAAATGGCTCACCAACGCTTGCAGAACTGGCTGATGCCTTTGCAGAAAAAGCCCGTCTGACAAAAGACCTTAAAGCACAAATCAATTAATCACGAAGAATTGGACAGAATCATGCTTCCACTATCAACATTATGGAGTTTGCAACCTTTTGAAAAACAAGATGATAGTAACCCTTGTTTGATACAAAAAGAGACGAGTCGTTTTTATTGCCCCGTCCGCAAAGAAGAAGTCGATTGGGAAGCGAAGGATGTCTTTAATCCAGCGGCAGTCGTCAAAGATAATAAGGTGTATCTATTGTATCGTGCCGAAGATACGGTTGGTAAATTTGCAGGTACATCCCGCATTGGGATTGCGGTCAGTGATGATGGGTTGGTCTTTGAACGTCATGAAACCCCTGTATTGTATCCTGATAATACAAGTATGAATCGCTATGAGTGGGAAGGTGGGATTGAAGACCCACGAGTTATCGAGGATGAGAATGGCATATATGTGATGACCTATACTGCATATGATGGTGAAAGAGCGCGCTTATGTGTAGCAACATCACAAGACTTATATACTTGGGAAAAACATGGGCTGGCCTTTGGAAATGATTATGTTGATATGTGGTGCAAAGCAGGTTCGATTGTTTGTCGGCAAGATGGTAACCGTATCATAGCAACACGCATCAATGGTAAATATTATATGTATTGGGGTGAATCCAATATTTTCCTAGCAGAGTCAAATGACCTTAAACGCTGGAAACCTGTTTTACAAAGGACACACCGTAACTCATATCAAGATTATAGTGAAAATTTTGTCAGCGTCATTGCACCCAGACAATATCGCTTTGACAGTAGCTTAGTAGAAGCGGGTCCACCTGCTTTGTTAACAGATGATGGTATCTTGCTTATCTATAATGGACGCAATAATAGGCGTTCCGGTGACCCAAGTATTCCTGATGGTACATATGCTGGAGGGCAACTTTTGCTTGACCGCAATGACCCCAGTGCTGTTATCGCCCGTTTGACTGATAATTTCATTCAACCTGATAAAGACTATGAAATTACAGGACAGGTCAATAATGTATGTTTCCTTGAAGGCTTAGTACACTTCAAGAACCAATGGTTATTATATTACGGGACAGCCGACTCTAAGATTGCGGTGGCAAGTTTGAAAACGAAATAAATGTTGGGAATCCTAGTGTTGCGTTGAAAATAAATTTTCAATAATCATTTATTGGGTTATACTTAATTAAGGTGACAATATATCTTAAAGAAAAGGTTTATGATTGACGACCCTCTACCCCAACAAATGCACAGAAATAACTTCTTCCGTTTCCTCAATTATGTAAAACCTTATAAATGGTACGTCGCACTTGGCGCAGTCGGTGGCATAGTTAAATTTGGTGTCCCGCTTCTTGTGCCAGAATTGATGCGATTCTTAGTCGATGATGTATACCTCAATGAGACACTTTCTAGCTCCGAAAAGTTGAATGTTTTAGTCACTTATGTCGGTGTGATGGCGGTTGTGTTTATCTTATTTTGGGCACCTTTGACCTTTATGCGTCACTTTTTTGCAGGTAAAGCAGGGCATCGTTCTGTTTTTGATTTACGCTATCATCTCTATCAGCGTATCTTACGGATGCCACCCTCTTTCTTTGACCGTAATCAATCGGGGAGCATCGTCTCGCGCTTAATATCAGATATTGAGTTAACACAAAATCTGGTGGGGACGGCATTAACAAATGTGTGGATGGATATTATTTCACTCATGTTGATTTTGTTCTTCTTAGTGCGAATTAACCTTGAGATTACATTAGTTGCACTCGTGACTTTTCCGATTTATCTCTATTTATTCCGCACACTCCGCACTCGGATTCGACAGGCTACCCATACTGTACAAGAAGATATGGCAGTTATGTCGGGTAATGCGCAAGAGAAAATTGCAGGCAGTCGTGTTGTTCATGCCTTCACACAAGAGAAGAATGAATCAAGGCATTTTCATCAAGATTTAGAAAACGTCTTTAGTGACAATATGTATCGTATTCGTCTGCAAAGTATCAATGTAATGCTGACGGGAATCATCGTCCACATCGCCCCGTTGATTGTGATGTTATATGGTGGCTATCGTGTCATCGAAGGAACACTAACCGTCGGCGAATTGATTGCCGTAACGCTTTATCTGCGCTATCTTTATACTCCACTGGAACGCTTTTCTGAGCTAAATGTCGTTTTTGCCAATTCACTAGCTGCGCTTGACCGTGTATTTGAGATGATGGATGAGCAACCTGATGTTATTGAACATCCGAATGCCATCAAAGTTGATGAAATCCAAGGGCATGTGACATTTGAAAATATCGGATTTGCGTATCGAAGTATCATCGGAGCTGTACCCGAAGATGTTTTGCATAACATTAGCTTTAATGTTGAACCTGGGAAACGGGTTGCATTAGTCGGTCCGAGTGGATCAGGTAAATCGACAATTGTGAGTTTGATACCGCGTTTCTATGATGTGGATTATGGGACAATTCGGATTGATGGACATGATGTCCGCGATATAAAGATTAAGTCACTCCGTAAGCATGTTGGGATGGTACTCCAGACACCAATTTTGTTTAGTGGGAGCGTGATTGATAATATCCGCTACGGTAAACCATCGGCGGCAATGGATGAGATTATTGCTGCTGCAAAAGCTGCAAATGCCTATGAATTTATCATGAACTTACCTAATGGATTTGATAGTGAGGTAGGGGAGGGTGGCAACTTCCTCTCAGGTGGTCAACGGCAACGGGTGACAATTGCGCGAGCTTATCTGAAAAATCCAAAAATCCTAATCTTAGATGAAGCAACATCGTCACTGGATTCTGAATCTGAAAAATTGATTCAATCAGCATTAGAACGGCTGATGGAAGGGCGTACAACCTTTATCATCGCACATCGTCCTTCGACCATTGAAAATGCTGACCTCATCTTCGTGGTTGAAGATGGGCATATCACTGAGGCAGGTACACGTCATCAGCTTCTCGAAAAAGAGGGGCTGTATCAAAAGTTGTTTGCTTAAATCTCTAAACCAAAATTATGAACTATCTTGTGGAAGCTCAATGTCATAGACTTGGGCTTCTATGCCGTTATCGGATGCAGGGCGGATAATGAGATTCGTCGGTTGATTCAGTGTCGGTAATTCAAAGACAACCCATGACGAAGTCGCCCGACCTAAAGCAATCGGTTCAAATGAGGCTTGCCCAGCGATACTCAAATCTATGCGTTGGGGTAATGAAGACCCGTTGTTAAGTAAAATCTCAAGTTCAGCTTGGGGTGGTGTGTTACAAATCCCTTGCCGACACTCAAATATCATGTTAATCGCATAAAAACGCGCCCCAGCAACAGGCTCTGCCAGCAACCCATCTTCGATATACACGACTCTTTCTGAGCGGTCTTCGATAGCCAATAATTGTAGGATGCCTTCAATATAACGGGCTGTAAAACTATCAGCCACAATTGCACGGCTTTTATCAGGTAAATCGGCTAGATTAACAACTGTCGGGATCGGGGTCGGTGAGGCATTTAAAGCAACAGCTGTACCAACATCACCTGTATTGAGGACACCTGCCATCAAGACACCAATCACAAGTACAACCGCAATAACAACTAATAATTGACGGGTGCCAAACCAGCTTGACGGTTGAAGTTTCTCACTATAAAAATCTTCTTCTGCCAAGTAATCACGGGTGAGGCGATTATAATAATCTTGACGGGGGGTATGGGCTAACAACTCGTGCATATACTGGAGGCGCATTGCATTATCGGTCTGGGCATGCGCGCGCAACCACAAGACCATACTATGATATGACAGTATAGCATTTGGGTCGTCCCGTTCCAATTCATCAAGCATCCGCATCGTTTCGGCACGTTCACCGCGAAATAATGCGATATTAGCCGATATTAGTTTTTCGTGCATCGTCATATCATGTAAATTCCATTAGATACTTTTATTATCTATTGACTGTCTTTTGGCTTCTTCTGTTTACCCATCATGACTAATAGGACTCCTGTGACAATAACAATCATCGCCAAGATGCCTAATGATGTAATCGGTTCAGAGTTGAGTGTAATCCCTAACATGACCGCAATCACAGGATTCACATAAGCATAACTCGTCGCCATTGCAGGACGCACTGTTCTGACCAGATACATATAAGCACTAAAGGCTGTTAATGTACCAAAGAGTGCTAAATAGGCTAAGGCAATTGTTGGAATCAACTGAAGCTCAGATGGGAATTGCTCACCCCGTAGAAAGCTAATGACCATCAAAACAAGAAAACCACCTATCATCTGAAAGGCTGTCCCCATAAACCCCTTTGGCATACTCAAGCGGTTACTAATCATTGAGCCAAATGCCCACATCATCGGTCCTACTAGCAAAACAAATGCACCTAAAGGCTGAGACTGTAAACCGTTTTCCATATTCAATAAGGCAACACCTGATATACCAATGACCAAGCCAAGCATCTCAAGTTGTGTCGGACGATAACCAAGGAATGAGGCGAATATCGTCGCCCAAATGGGAACAGCCGCCACACCAAGCGAAGCTAAACCACTGGCAACCCCTAGACCTTGAGCCATTGAAACCAAGCCAGCACCGCCACCAAACATGAGTCCACCCACAAAACAAGCATTTAGTATTTGGCGAGTTGCAGGTAGTGGCACACGGCGAATCATAAGCCCTGTCATCAAGATACAAATTGCAACAAATAAACGAATCCCAACTAACATAAAAGGCGGGTAGCTTCGTAATGCAATCGCACCACCAAGATAGGTTGACCCCCAAATCAGATAGACTGCAATGAGTGCAACCATCACGGTAAAGGGAGGAAGGCTTAAATCAAATATAGGTTTATGGAGTGGCTTCAAGTTTGCCATATTTTATCGTCTCAATTGGTTATCATCTAATGAATAGAGGCATCATACACAGTTATGGAAATCTGGTCTTGCCGATTCTTGCGCTTTTTACGATCTTAACAGATTTTGAGCAAGTGTCGTCACATCACTGGCACAGCCCCAAGACAATGTATATCCGACACCTGCATGACCATAATTATGTATCACCTTGCAGTCATCTGATATTGCTTCGACCTCTAGACGCACTTGGTCTCTCCCTGGACGTAAACCCACAAATTGATTGACAATTGGAGCATCTGTCACACTCGCTTCAACCTGAGAACAGCGTGCCAAAATATCCGCGGTTAACCCTGAATCTATCTCCAAGTCCCAGATATTTGGTTCAGCAACCCCACCAATTAAAACGCCATCTCCGCGCGGGAATAGGTAGGTAAAACTATAATCATCCATGAATCCTTCTGTTATATCTGAGGCTTGGACAACAATCGTCTGCCCACGAATCGGGAAAACCTTCGGGTCATCAGCAACTTGTCTCGCCCATACCCCCGTACAATTCACAATTAGCGGGTAATCATATTTGAGTTCGTCCAACATCTTAATTTCACGGATTTCAAGCTGTCCGCCATTATCTATAAATTGCGTGTAGAGGTAATCAAGGTAACAAGGCGATTCAACAATGGGTACATCCATCAAAAACCCAGCTTCGCAATTGGACGGTAGCTCATCCTTAGCAATTGGTTCAAAATAGGGGAGTAAATCTTTATACCAAGGTGTCGGATGGTCATGCGGAAACACTTCACGCAAGCGCACGATAGTGACACCTGTATTCGCTTGGGTTGATAATGCCTGAAAATGTTCGAGTGTGATTTCTGCCCATTCACGCGCTTTACCCAACGCACCACCACCATACCAGACAGCGCCTGCTGCCATTGATGTTGTAAATGGGTGTCTATCACGGGTAATGATGGTCACATCAAAGCCTGCATTCTGTAAATTAAGCGCAGAACTCAAGCCCGACACACCGCATCCAACCACTGTTATTTCAGGCATTATTTTTCCTCAATTGAATAGCTAACTTGCACTTGTTGCAATCCATGCAAGGTCACGCTGATATACCATATCTATGAAAAGTCGATAAATCATGCTCGATGGAACTAAACCAAAGTCACCTTCTACATTATCGGCTAGGGGCGCACGGAACTCAAAAACTGCAAGCGCGCGGTTATTGTCTTCATCAATCACAACCTCGGCAATTATATCATCGATACCCCGTTCAGCAAGCAGTTCCATTATAGGTCGCTGTATGGCAAGTGATTCCATTGTATTAAGGCGTTCTGGGACAACCTCTGTTGCGATTTGCGCGCTATCTGGGTCACGATACACCAATACAACATAGACAACTTGTTCTTCATCCGTTGCGGTATCAAGTATTGTTACCAATTGATAAAATGGCAACCTCTCAGATTCGATCATCAAGGCTTCGATTGCATCCGCATCGCCATCTATCACAAGGGAAGCTGTGTCTAATATAACCTCACTTGGATGAATAAATGCGCCTTGGATAATAATGTTATCACGGTTAATGGGGGTCAATGATGCAAGATAGGCTGGGTTATCTGCCAGCGAGTCAAGTTTATCCGCAATCGCATCTTCTACTAAAATAAGTCCCTGTTCGATTGACATACTGACAATCGTCGTATCGGAAATAATAAATGGCTTTTCGCGTCCGAGGTCACCTCCAAATGGGTTTGCAAGGTTGCGATTCGCAATATCAACTTCTGTACCCCCATCACATCCGACCTCACCACCACACCAAATTGTCATATCACCAAATGGTTGCGAAGTATAGTTCCGTACAGTGTGTGCCTCAGCGATAGCATCTAAATCAAAGTCACCTATCAGCACATCGAAATTTGTAGGAGGTGTTCCAAAAGCTAAGGCACGGTCAATATCCATAAAATCAAACCCAACGGTTTCTTCCCATTCTTCGCCGACCGCAAATAAGTATTGCTGAAAATCAGGACCTGATGAGATGCCACGGAAGGCTGCCATATAAATAGCACCGAAGGGGTCAGGCAGATTGTTTAAATCGGCAAATTTTTTCAAGAAGGGCGCGCCTTTGCGAGCTTGCTCGACATTACGATAATCTACAAATGTAATAAAAGATTCTCGTACTTCAAGTAAATCAGGCACTGCATTCAATAGTTCGAGTAAATTATCTATATCATCTTGTGCCGTAACAGATGGAATCAGCAGCCCTATTAAACAGAGTAGTAAACATAGTTTTTTCATCATCAATATCCTATCTCGCATATGCGTTAAACGGATTTGTATGGGTGAGTTGAATAATCGTGTCCTCATCAAAACCTGCGTCGCGTAACTTCGGAATGAAGGTCTCACTAATATAAGTAAAGGGCATTGGCACAAAATCAGGATTACCCGCATCATACCAACCACGGTCATGGCTCAATAAAATTTGTTCGATATGACCTGCATCAATGAGTTTTTTGAGGTAGTCGATAATCACTTCATCAGAGGGGGCATTGGCATTACCCAGCGCGTCATATTCTATCCAACACCCGCGCTTTGCCATTTCCAAATGTAAATCGAAGTCTGGCTCGGCTTGAGTATGAATCCAGATAAAACGACTGGTTGTATATCCCTCAGCTTCGATAATGTCAAGCTGATTGCGTACCACACGTCCACGAATCGTATGACTACCAATAATGGCATTGGTAGCTTTGCCAGCCTGTGCGCCTGCTCTGAGAATCTTCGTTTCGCAATCCGTCAGTCCAGCATCACCAGCACTCAATTTTATCCAAGCTGCTTGCACGCCAGAGTCTTCTATTTCATCATTGAGTTCTTTGAGCATCCAGTCGGTGAGTTCTTGTTGAGAGGCAGAATGCGCCCATGGTGGAATCCACGGTTCACGGTAAATTCCTGTAGGTACAAGCACGGGAAGGTCTGTCGCATCGGATACAGCTTTATCCATTTCCGCACGACGGGCAACCCCGACAGGGCTACATTCAACTAGGGCTGTTACACCAAGTGCTTTTGCTTTTTCGACTTCAGGTGCCATCTTCGCGACAACATCTTCGACATTCGCCTCGCCAAATCCTTCTGCTGCATAGGTTCGTAAGTCTACAAATAGATGTTCGTGGGGGAGAATCATTCCCAACTCATCTTTTGATTTTTTACCTTGTGTTGTAATTAGATATGGCATCGTATAATCCTCTTAAAATAAATATTCTTATCATATTTATTATAATGGGATTATGAAATTGAGGCGATTCTGTCAGGGGATATAAAGCGTAAAACAACCTATATTCTGAATAGGGCTTTACGCAAAACTAAAATCATTGAATATTTTAAAGATATCTAAAAGGCTTCATCTGCCCCTTGCATCCGCCGAGCTTGGTCTTCTAACTCGTTGGCAAAATTTTCTAATGTCGCGACCCATGCTTCCATTTCAGGTAAGGTATCATTCCAGAGTGTAAAAAAGCGGTTCGCACGTTTACCAATCCACTGAATGCTATCAACTGATTGTCGCAAGGTGGCAATTTCGTTACGAATCGTATCGGCTTCTTGTCGGATACGGCTCGCACGTTGATATAATTCAGCATAGGGGACTTTTACATAATCAGGCATTGTTTAGTTCCTTCATATCTATACAACATTACCACCAGAACGAGAGGCGGCTTCGATGTCATCAGCGGATGTATTGAGCTTATCTTGAAAAGCAATCAATTGTTCAAAAGCATCCCGTAACTTGGGGGTGGCACGATTATATTCCACACGAAACGTCTCTGCACCGACACTCATAAAGCGATCTGCACTGAGGGCATGGACTTCACGGTCAATGGATTCAATACTATCCGTAATCGCTGTGGCACTGCGTCCAATGGTTGTTGCTGTTGTTCGCATCTGTGATATTTTGGCGTACAATTCACCTGTATCCATAAGGTTTCCTCATTTACTTATCTGTCTCTAGTGTAGCATGACTTATCTAAGCTGACAGGATTAATCATCAAAAGGAATCGGGTCTGTCCCACCACCAAATGGCATATCAGGTCGTTCATAATCCCCCATCAGCGCACGGCGCAAGGGAGTTGTTCGCTCTAAAAATTCAGGACTCGTCGCAAAACGGTCAGAACGACGTACCCACGGTGGACTATAAATATAGTGCATATTGTAGCGGTCAAAGTCCTCATTATTCGGCATGGGTGAATGCCAAACACCATTATGAAATAGCATCACTGTCCCTGCTTTACACAAGACATTATGCTGAATCGGTGAGGCGTTTAGGTCTTTCCGTCGATTCTCTGGTAAAGGAACAGGACTGCGATGACTACCTGGTATCATCATCATATTGCCCATCATTTCGCGCGATTGGTCAGTCAGGGCATAACTTGCACGCAATTGGAGTAGGGGTAGTGGATAACTCACTTGACTAAATTGGTAAACACCTGACCCGTCTTGATGCCAACCAATACTCTGGCTACCTGCTTGTTGAACCGTACACCATGCTGATTGCAAGACAAATTGGTCGCCATATAAAGCGCGTACTTTTGGTAAAATGGCTGGGTGGTCAATCAATTTTTCAAGCGCATATTCTGTCTCAAAGCCTTTCCCAATCTGTCGCCATACCTCATCCGTTTGGCTATGAAGCCGTTTAGATGCCTCTAGCGTTTCTTCAACCTCATCTGGGCTAAGCACATCTTCAATCAAAATATAACCATACGATTCAAACATAAACCGTTCATCATCAGTCATTGCGCCAGCTTGGGTTATGGGTATCATCAGGTCACCTTTTTATATTCACTTGGTATCTTATAATAATAGATGCTTGAGGATACTTCTGCCAGTTTTATTGATTAGAATCCACAAGTTGAATAAAGCAAAAATCGTCAATACAATCACAATAAGAAATGTGATGATCGATTTGATTTTATTTCAGACATAAAATAAAGGTAATCAGCATGGTACTGGATATACAAAAAGCGCGTCAAGATACCCCTGGGTGCGAGCAAGTATTGCACTTTAATAATGCAGGTGCATCCCTTATGCCACAGGTTGTGAGAGATACGACTGTTGCTCACATTGACCGTGAAATGATGCGCGGTGGTTATGAATCCGCTAATGAGGCGAGTGACAGATTACATGGCGTATATACTTCGATAGCAACATTGATTAATGCAAAGCCAAATGAGATTGCATTGATGACCAGTGCCAGCCATGCGTGGGTACAGGCATTTTATGGCATTGATTTTCAAGCTGGTGATAAAATTTTAACAGCCCGTGCCGAGTATGCTGCCAATTACATTGCATTTTTACAGGTAGCTGAAAAATATGGAGTCGAAATTGTTGTTGTGCCAAGTGATGAACATGGGCAATTATCGGTTTCTGCATTAGAAAATTTAATTGATGAACGCGTCAAACTGATTGCCATGACCCATGTGCCGACCAATGGGGGTTTGATTAATCCAGCCGAAGCTGTTGGTAAGGTTGCAAGGGCAAATAATATTCTCTATCTACTCGATGCCTGCCAAAGTGTCGGACAAATGCCAATCGATGTTAAGGCAATCGACTGTGATATATTATCTGCAACAGGTCGAAAGTACCTCCGCGCACCTCGTGGTACAGGCTTTTTATATGTCAAAGAAGATGTCATCCCACATTTGAATCCGCCAACACTCGATTTACATTCTGGGGCATGGACAAGTGCAGATAGCTATCGTTTGCAAACTGATGGGCGACGCTTTGAAAAGTGGGAATCCTCAATTGCAAGTCGTTTAGGCTTAGGCTCTGCTGTGGATTATGCGATGGACTGGGGATTAAACACTATATGGGAACGGGTTCAAGTAGTGGCTAATGAATTGCGTGATAAATTAGACAGTATTCCATCGGTCACAGTTCAAGACCTCGGTATCAATCGTTGTGGGATTATCACTTTTCAAGTTGATGAACATGATGAAGATGACATTAAAGCGCATTTGGCACAACAAAATATCAATGTCACCGTATCCAAAGTTGGCTCGACACGACTGGATATGGAAGCCCGTAATTTAGAAAAAGTAGTACGCGCATCCATCCATTATTACAATACATCCGAAGAAATTGACCGATTCTGTTCAGTCATAGAAGCTCTTTAATATCTAATGGCAAAGTTTACTTTTCGTGAAGGAACAATGGACTTTGCCATTTTCTGTCAGGTTTATTTCAATAATGAATATCAACTACCACCACGATTTGAACCATCAGACATTATAATTGATGTTGGGGCGCATATCGGGAGTTTTGCATTTGCGACCTTGATACGAGGAGCAGGGCAGGTGATGAGTATAGAAGCTCACCCTGAAAATTATGAACTTGCACGTTCTCACTTATTTGAATATATGAAAACAAGCCAACTGGACTTAAGGCAGGGAGCAGTTTGGCGTTCCGATATTAATGAGGATGCTCTGTCCCTCAGCCCCTTTCCGTTAATAAATAAGACACTAATCAACACGGGCGGGGCAGAAGTTGAATTTAATCAAATAAGATCCTCTCTGACAAAAATACCCCTAGATGACCTCATCGCCAATCATCATATTCGTTTACTGAAAATAGATTGCGAAGGATCAGAATTTCCGATTTTACTGACATCACAGCGATTATCTCAAGTCGATGAAATTGTCGGGGAATTCCATGAGCATCAGCATTACACAATTGAGCAAGTGCTGTCTCATCTTGAACAACAAGGCTTCACCACTGAGTTTAAACGTCATGCCCGTTATGAAGATGGTCAATGGATACCTTTGAAGCTAGGACACTTTAGGGCAATAGCACCTAATTATAGAGTTTGATGTATCATAGATATATCTCTCAAACTAGATTGAGTCGAAAAGGTAGATACATGAAATTATCAGCCAGCGAGATTGAAAGCAAGCAATTGTCACTCGATACAATAGAACAAGCGTTGACGCTTATCCAAGTCAATGGCTATGTTATTTTTGAGAGTGTTCTACCACAACCTTTGATAGAGTCCCTCTACACTGAACATCAAATTATCTTTGAGAAATACCTAGAAAATCCTGACCCGACTTTCGGCGTGAATCACTATCGTACCTATATGCCTTTTCGTGTGCCCTTCGCTGATGAACAAGTTGTCGCGAACCCATTGGTATTGCCGATTTTAAAGAGCTTGTTAGGTGACGATTTTGTCTGTCATTATCTCGCATCTAATACATGTATTACTGGCTCAAACTTGCAACCACCACACTCTGATGTTTATCCACTCTTCCCGAATACCGACATTAAACCACCACCCTATCACATGGTCGTCAATATCCCTTTGGTTGACATCACCGAGGAAAATGGACCGATTGAATTTTGGGCAGGGGGGACGCACAATAGCACTTTTGGGATGCAAGAAATCGAAGCACTTGCACCACACATGCAATCTCAGATGGCAACCATGCCAGCAGGCTCAATATTTATTCGTGATGGTCGGATGTGGCATCGAGGCACACATAATAAATCTGATGCACCTCGCCCTAATCTTGCACTTGTGTATACGCGTCCGTGGGTTGATGTCGGTGCACGTCGTATTGGGATTCCCCAAGATAGTTATGATGGTTTATCAGATCATGCGCGAAGTATCTTTCGTGCTGAAAATATCGGTGGTGAACTCGATGAGATTGTATAAATGAACTTATGACAAATAAGATTTTAGGGCTGGTATCACCTGTTTACCGATAATATGTATCCCTGTCGCAGACTCATTGACCCCATGTGGTGTGCCTAGTTCAATCCGTCGTGCGCCTGCATCAAATAATCTCTCACACTGGCGAATAATATCATTCCCATTACCAGCAAATGCAAAGCGTTCTAATAGGTCATCAGGTATCAACTTTGCCGCTAAATCATCTTCGCCTGCATTGACATGTGCTTGCACCCGTGACATCAATTCTGGGTCAATCTCAACTGTTGGGTCAAGTTTAGCAACAATCGGCATATATAATGAGACGGCTTTACGTGCCATCAAACGGGCTTGTTCACGGTCTTCATCAATCACCGATACCGCACCAATCACGATACCCACTGTCCCTTTATCACGCCCAGCTAATACTTCCCCTTGTGCAATATAATCTGCAATCACAGGAATCACGTCAGGGTTTGCAGACCCGCCAATTTTCACCTCATCAGCCAATTCTCCAGCAACTGCCGCTAGCTTCTTACCCCATGTTCCAATCAAAATTGGAATATCACGCTCAGGTAGAGGGTAAGGGGCGCGCACATGGTCAGCAATTTGATAGACTTGCCCATCATACCCAGCCGACTCACCAGCTAATATCTGTTTGACGATTTCTACAGATTCACGAATGGCTGTAATTGATGGCTTAATTTCGGTTACGCCATGTTCTTCCAGCCAAGCACCACGTGCAATGCCAAGATATACACCGCCCTTCGCCACATCATCAAGCAAAGCCGTCTGTGATGCCATATCAATAGGGTGCATCCGCGATGGCTGAACCGCAGCAGGACCGATTCTCGCACGGTCAATATGTTGCGCCATCAACATCAGGGGCGGATAACTGGGGTGAAAGGGTGCATCACAGTAGACTGTCACAGCAGCAAAGTCATATTGATTAACAAGTTTAGCAAGTGCAATATAATCTTTGGCACGTTTATCGGTTTGAAATGCAATACTTAATTCATGTTTTTTCATCAAATAAGCCTCTCCTAAGTACAACAAGATGAGTAGTTGCACCATTGTACTGCAATATTCTGCATAGTTAACTGAAGCTTGTAGCAGTAAAAATTATCGATCACTACTACGAATATGTGTCATACACAACACAAGTTTGCAATTATATTGATAATACATACTGTAATATAGACACATGATTTTGTCCTGATGAGTGTAACATCGAAGGACAAATAATGAAGAGTTTACTCTTGTATACCTTGATTTTAAAATTATTGCGCGTACCGACTGGAGTTCAAGATGATGAACCCACCTCCTATAAAATTGCTTTACAGGCTATTCAGACTCTCCCCAACCATTGGGGGGTTTTGCGTTTGTTTTCTACGTACAATATAGTTATATCTTCAATAATTTAATAATAGGGCAATATCATGCAACAGGACTTTCCACCAGAATTTAAATGGCTAGCAGATCTTGCGGCAGAAGTTAACGAATTATCTGGCTTTTACAAGCATAAAGAAACTGCCGCTGTGTATTGTCCCAATTGTCAGGTTATACAAGTGTATTGCACAAGTTGTGGTGAAAAGCTAATGGATGTCTATGACGAGACAACGAATTGCTGCCAAAATTGCGGGATCAGTTTGTCACATTGTCACATTTGTAGTCACGAGTTGGAGGAACAAACCACTGCCCCTGACCACACTGAAAAAACTGAATACTGGAAGTATTGCCCTGCTTGTGGAAAGCCTGTCTTTGCAGTTACTGATATGTGTCCTAGTTGCCATGTAAGTATGGGAGCGCATCTTGACGCAGTATATGCTGAAACAGTTGATCGTGTCTCGGAAACTACTCTTATAGAAGAGAGACTACAAGAGGGAACAGGGGGCAAATCAAAGAAATCTCAAGCAGAACTGCCGATCCCATCATTCCCTGCCAATGACGAATCGGACTGGTTCTTCGGCAAACCCTATCATTTTACGGCGCACTTGCCGATTGAGGACTGTATCAAAGCCCTTGATCAAGTAACATTTGATAAAAGAATCCAAAGTCCTGCTACCAAATGGTCAACATCAACAAAAACATATTACAGTGAGATCCGATATGATGGTGTAAAATGCTATGCAATCGTTACACCAGCACAGAAAGATATTCAAGAACTCTTTGTAACCAGTGCAGTTATATGGTTAATCAACGATGGTGTTAAAACAGAGGTAATTGTAAATCGCTCTGCTCCGATAATTTTTTATCTATTCTTTATGTTGGCAATTATTATGTCACCTGTTGCTTTCGTATTGTTGCCCAGTATCGAAACTATTATAGGCATTATCATGCTATGGGTAATCATTAAGATTCCAGTTCGTGCGGCATTCCGCAAAAACAAGATACTTCTACACATTCGTCAATGGTTACAAGACATACAACTTGAGGATTAAATATACTCTTAGTCTTTCTTCATCGTGTCCTATATCAGTATAAATTACCCATAGCCATATTCAAAGATGGCTGAACCGTAGCAGGACCAATTCTTGCACGGTCAATATGCTGAGCCATCAACATCAGGGGCGGATAACTGGGGTGAAAGGGTGCATCACAGTAGACTGTCACAGCAGCAAAGTCATATTGATTAACAAGTTTAGCAAGTGCAATATAATCTTTGGCACGTTTATCCGTTTGAAATGCAATACTTAATTCATGTTTGGTCATATATATATTCCTTCCGTAAGTCAAATACTATTATTCGCCCCATTGTACTGCAATTTTGTGTATAGTTTGCCTAAAGAGTATTATATAAATCAGTAATTGTAGAAATGCTTTGTTTATAGTATTGTTAAAATTATTAAGTTTAGTTTAAGAAATAGATAGGATAACCTCATGGCAGAGTCCAAAAGTGAAAGTCAACCGACTGAACTTGAGCAAATCAAAGCAGAGAAAAAACAATTATCCGTACAAAAAGGACAACTCACACGGGAACGCAATAAACTTGCGACAGAGCGTGAAGAATTAGAAGCCTTAAAAGCAGAAATCGGTGCTAGCCAATTACCATCCTCAGATATAGAAAAATTAAAAGCACAACTTGCAGAAAAAGACAAGCAAATTGAGGCATTACAAACTGAATTACAAGCACTTCAGAGTAAAACAGAAGAAAAATCAAGTTCGGATAAGGTCTCAAAAGAAGTCAAGAAATTGAAGAAAAAGCTGAAGAAAGCTGAAGAAAAACTAAAGAAACTAAAGAAGACGAAATAGCAAAACATACAATCACCAGAGTAAGGGGGGGATGTGTCTCATTCCGATCATATTATACGTATCCCCTCGTATAAAAAATCAACACACCACCCATACAAATATTCAATTATATATTACAGGCTATATGTTATTTAAGAAGCAGAAGCTGTTTTATGCTTACGTTCTTGTGCCCGTTTTTTAGCAGCATGGCGTTTTATAGCATATGCACGAACTTCCTGCATATTGACAATTCGCGCACGTCCACCCACATAATATGATGTGATGTAATCTTGGTCAGCCCAATATGTTAGCGTCTTACGAGTAAAGCCAACATCATTAGCAGCCTCACCAATAATCTTCCAACCATCAAGAGGATTAGGTAGTGATTTATTCTGTTTAGACATGATGTATCCTGTGTTTTTGTTTCTAACAACCTACATTAAAATGATACAAGACTTTTCACGAATCGGCAAACAAATTTCGTTTAAATTTAGTTAAAACATTAAAATATAAGTTAATTTTATAAGATTTTTGCAGTTCTATCCCGACATCGCTACAATTAAAAAATGCTTTTATTTAATGAAATGAGATATTTTATGCAGGCTGTAAATATTCCATCCTTATACAGAGTCCAGCAAACCTTACCCCATAGTCCATCAGTGGATATTGACAAACGTTTAGATGAAGAATGGGAGCGTTTGGGTCTAGCCCAACAAGTTGTAGGGAAGCGAATTGCACTTGGGTTTGGTAGTCGCGGTGTCGAAAAAATTGATGTGATTGCCAAAAAACTTGTTTCCCTTGTTAAAGCAAGTGGTGGAGACCCTTTTATTGTTCCAGCGATGGGAAGTCATGGCGGGGGTACACCAGCAGGACAAATTGAAGTTCTGGCTGGTTTAGGCATTACAGAAGAAACAGCAGGTTGTCCAATACACGCAACGATGGACGTTGTGGATATGGGGATGACAAGTACAGGTTTACCTGCGCTGATTGATAAAAATGTTGCTGAAGCAGATGGGCTTATTTTAACGAACCGCATCAAAGTCCATACCGATTTTCACGGTCCACATGAAAGTGGCATTCTTAAGATGCTGGCGATTGGTCTCGGTAAAGAAACTGGCGCGCGAGGCATCCATCAACAGGGAACAACAGGCTTACGTGAATATATGCCCGAAATAGCAAAATACCTTGTTGGTAAAATTAACTGGGTAGCAGGTTTTGGAACAGTCGAAGACGGTTATCATAATGTCGCACATATCGAAGGATTCCGTGCTGATACATTGGTAGAAGGTGAACAACGCTTACTCCAACAGTCACGCGATTTAATGCCTCGTATCCCTATCGATGAAATTGATGTCCTCATTATTGATGAAATCGGTAAAGACATCAGTGGGGCAGGCTTAGACACGAATATTATCGGACGCTGGATGATTGAGGGTGAGCCAGAACCTGAAACACCCAATATCAAGCGCATCATTATTCTAGACTTAACACCCGCATCACACGGTAATGCAACAGCATACGGCTTAGCTGATTTTATGTCGCGTCGCTTATTTGATAAAATTGATTTTCCAATTACCATAAAAAATATTTTCACGAGTGGTTTTTTACAACGTGGACGGATGCCTATGGTATTCGAGACCGATAAAGATACGATAGAAGCCGCTATATTTGATGCCTTTCGTAGCCATCTTGACGACCATCATCAAGCACGAGTTGTCCGTATCAAAAACACGCTTGAGTTGGAAACACTCTGGGTCAGCCCCAATATCGCAGATGAATTGCGCGGTCAAACAGGGGTTACAATCGCTGAAAATGACGAGGCACTATCATTTACAAATGGTCAATTGTTTTAATAATAAGCATTTAACTTTTAGTCGAATATCAAAGGGACATCATGGAACGCAAAAACATATCATCAGGGACACATTACGAAAAAATCGCGGGGTATTCACGTGCAGTACGGCTCGGCAATATTGTTCATGTCGCAGGAACAACCGCAACTGATGGCGAAAGCAAAATTGTGGGTATCGGCGATAGTGGCGTACAGACTGAGTTTATCATCCAGAAAATTGAACGCGCCCTCCAAGAAGCAGGAGCTGAACTCAAAGATGTTGTAAGAACACGTATTTACCTGACCCCAAATGCCGATTGGCAACCTGTGGCAGAGATGCACGGTAAATACTTTGGAGATATTCGTCCTGTTAATACACTCCTCTATATTCATGCACTGATTGGTGAGGATTATCTGGTTGAGATGGAAGCCGAAGCCATTATTAGTGAAGGATAGCGACTATATCCTATGAAATTTAGTCTACGATTTAATAATGATTTACCTGTGCAGGAATATGTCAAATATGCTCAAGCCGCGGAAAAAGCTGGGTTTGACCAATTTTGGGTGAGCGATGACCTCTTTTTGAGGAGTGCGACTGTCATTTTATCAGCCATTGCGATTGCGACTGAAACAATTGAAATTGGGACATGTATCCTCAACCCTTATACCATTCACCCCGCCGAAATCGCGATGTTATCTGCCACACTCGATGAGCTATCAGGAGGGCGATTCAATCTTGGTATTTCATCAGGTGCAAAAGATTTTATCGAGTGGGTTGGACTAGAATATAAATATCCACGCACGGCTGTGATTGAAGCAATCCAAGCCATTAATCAGCTTACTGCTAATGAACACGCACCGATGAATGGCAAAGTCCTAAAATGGACTGATGAAGCCTATCTACGCTTTGAATCCCAACGGAGAGTGCCGATTTACTTAGGTGCGATGAGTCCGAAGATGCTCGAAGAAATTGGTGCAATTGCAGATGGCGGTTTGCCTTTACTGTTCCCACCTGAACATTATGCCAATGTCATGCCATATATTGAAAAGGGACTAGAACGCTCAGGGCGAACCCTTGATGATGTGGACATTGCTGCTTGTATTTGGTGTTCCATATCAGACAATCAAGCTGAAGCCGAAGCGGTTCTTGCTGATAAAATCGCCTATTATGGTCATTCGATGAGTCCCTTAATTTTGGAGCAACTGAGACTCACACAAGATGACTTCAAAGCTATTGACCATGCATATCATGTTGAAGAAGATATCGAAAAAGCCAAATCTATGGTAACGCCACAGATGCTCAAAATCGGAATCGCTGGCACAACCGATACCTTAATTACACGGTTAGAAGGGCTAGCTGAGATGGGTGTCCAGCACATGAGTTTTGGTCCACCGCTCGGTCCTAATATTCTCGAAGCGATTGAAGCGATTGGACATGAAGTAATACCAACCTTCAAATAAGCTTATATTGCTGATTGAAGAATGTTATAGAGGGCTTCAGTCGCATTATCCCATGTGAGTGTCTGCGCCCATTTATGACCTTTTTCAATGATTTCCTGTCTTCCCGCTGGATTATCTTTAACCCATGCTAATTTCTCTGCAAAATCAATAACATCAGGGTGATAATCCAGTGCATTTCCCCAGTTAGAGACAGTGAAGTAATCCAGTGGTTTGACTAATATACCTTTACCATCGCCACAGATTTCTGTGCCACTACACCAATCCATCGCCAAACTAATCACACCACAAGCCATTGCCTCGACTAAGGGTAGACTCCAACCTTCACGATGCGATAAAACGGTATGGGCATCAGCAAGGTTATAGCGTTCCGCCATCGTCAAGTCTTGTACATCAACGTGGAATCGCAATTTTGATATATCCCAGCCAAACGAATCACATAATGCTGGAATATCCCAGCCATTCAGTGTTTGAGGTAACATGCTCATGATAAAAATACTGTCAGGGTTTGATTCTGCAAAGCGGAAAAAGCCCTGTAGCATGTGGGGTATTGCTTTGCGGTGTTGGTTCTGGGCAACAGTTAACAAAACAAAGGTCTCATCATTTATACCAAGATTTCGCCGTAATTGATAACGAGAGTCAGTATCTAATGGTTGAAAGTGGTCAAGGTCAATACCGGGGGGAATTTGGGTTGCTTGTAACCCTTGCTCGGCGAGGGCAGTCACTCCGAATTCACTAAAGCTAACAACACTCTTTGCTGCTTGTAAGGGTTCTAACCAACGTGGCGTAATCGGTTTTCCATCCACACCTGTAACAACAACACGCGGAATATCATAGGCTTGCATGGCTAGCGTAATGAGTTCAACATAGCTCAAATCTTTGATAATGCAAATAACCTGTGGCGCAAAATAATTGACAACATGGATAAAGTTCTGCATCCATTGTGTCTGCCCCAAAGGAGCGACCCAATAAGGCAAGTTATTACCATTATAATGTGCTGGCATTAAACCATTATGTAACATCGAAGCCGCCATCACCTCTACACCTTGAGCATGTAAACGTGAATTAACTTCCATCGAAAAACGACCATACCCACTGATTGTTCCATCATCAGAAAAAACTAATACCCGCATAAAAGAGTCCCTCATGTTCGTGTATTCAAGCCTTCAGTGTAACAAAAAAATAGAGACAAGTCAGAGCTTGTCCCTATTGATCATTCAATATTGCTATTATGGGTTATGGGTTAACAGTCATCGTAGCGCGAAAACGTGCAATACCATCAGCATCAATCGATGTTGAAATTGTCATATTGCTAAGTAAAGCATCAAAGGTGTCTAACCCTTGTGTAATAAGAGCAGGGTCACCTAGCGCATCCATCGGGCTTGGGGAAGACCCAGGACCATCACTATTACTGCCATCACCACCAAGGTCAGCAATAATGTTATCAAAGATATTACCGATTACAGGACCGAGAGCAGCTAGCGGGATGGCTGCCGATACAACAACACCATCAGAATTCGTATACATAATACTGTTTGCATCAGGCAATAGGTATTGTGTTGATTTTCCAAAATCAGCATCTGTTCCGAGTGTCGCACCACTAACAACAGCATCATATGATTGACGTGTGCCAAAGAAGAAGGCATCGTCTGTTGTTGTCAAAACCAATTCAAATTGCAATGGGTCTGATGATGGGTCAATTGGAATGTCTAGGACAATACTCGTCAATCCGTCTTCTATTGTCACGGTAATGCCATCTTCTTGACCAATTGCACTTGCAACAAATTCACCTAATTTATCAGCCGCATTTTGAGCAAGGGCAGGGTCAGTCGCTTCGATCACCAAACCAGCATCAATGTTGATTTCACTAATTGTACCTGTAGATAAGGCTTCGTTTAACAATGCAGCAAAATCAGCACCAAAGAAGATACCATAAGAGCCTGTTGTCCAACTGAGGACATCTTCTTCGAGGTCAAGGCGTGTCATCCCAAATAGCATCGGGATTTGTGCCGTTGGGTCATCTTCGCCACTTATTTCTGCAACACTTTGCAATGTAGCAATCGTATTATTGTAAACACCTGTGAGGTCAGTCGCGACGACTAACGCATCTGTACCTGCGGGCATTGCATTTAAGAAGTCAACATTAACAGGTGTGACTCCATCAAGCCCAACAGTCTGTGTTGCCGCATCAACCGTGAAGGTATTACCTGCTAAGATTGTAAAACCAAAAGCAGTTGACCCTGCATCCGCTGGATTCACACCAATTGCAGTTAGTTCACCTGATTGGTTAGATTCTTCAACAAAAGCTTCCATAGATTCTTCACTCATGAAACCGAGAATATTATAACGGTCAGCAACCAAAGTGCCTAAAGTGCTGGTAAATTCTTCACTACCCGATAGAGGTGATTCAACAACAGGATCAAAGCGTAGAATGTTGGTAGCAATCATATGGGTTGGCGTAATGATGATAACTGCCTCACCATCAGGGTCAAGATAAACAATATTATCGCCATCCATCTCAGGTTCAGGCATATTAGAGTTATTTTCCATCGCTTTTAAAAGGAATTCTTCAGCTCCTTTTTGATCATCAACCTCAATGACAAAATAGACATTCGGCGTAGAATTTGAAGAAAAACCATCAACCAACTCAACACCCATAGCAGCATAATTACCAAATGTAGCAGCTACAGCATCCCAATCAACACCTTCTTCTGCCATACTAATACGCAACACGTCTTCGAGTGAATACGACTCAATACCAAACTCTTCAGGTAGTTTGTCATATAATGCTAAAGAAATCGCATCTAACTCAGCAATGAAGTCCTCGCCAATACGCGTACCAACAAATATATCGACACTGTCTGGCATATATTCAGCCAAAATATGTGGGCTTTCCATATCTAAGTTAATTGCATTGACAGTTGTAAATGGCACAACAAGCATCATGACCATAAAACTTACTAACAAAATACGTTTCATTATGTATCCCTTCTTCATAGCATAACATTTTCAAAATTGATCATAACAAATTGATATTGAATTTTTATCAACATCCCGTTAAAAGTGGTTAAACAGAAAACTCCTCATGTTGAGGAGTCTCTGACTATCGTTTCAATTTAATCCTAGCCACCCATTGGGTTGATAGCACCTTCTGGAGCAATCACAACGGAGTCTGCGCTGAATGCACGGAAGTTCACATCAAGAACCAAATCAAATGTCACAGGATCACCTTCGCCACCCATCATTGCAGGGTCAATTTCGAGTGCCAATGAAATCATTGCTTCTGCAAGTGTACCGTCGCTATTAACGTAGTAATCAAGCTGGTATGTACCACCATCAGCAAGCATACTCGCCATACCCAAGCCCATACCCAATTGTGCCAGTCCACCTTCAAGTTCTTCAGCAGGCACTAGGTCACCAGCAAGCGTTGGGATTAACTCTTGTAAACCTGCAACGAGTTCATCAGATGCAAGCCAATCACTCATTTGAACATCAATCACAAAGTGAGCAAGTCCGTCCATATCGTCAGCGCGTGTTGCAGTCAAATAGTTACCAGCAGTTGAGAAGAAGCCATCATTTAATGCGCCATACAATGCTGTTGTATTAATTTGACCATCTGTCATAAGACCACTGGATTGGATTTCAGGGCTTTGGGACAATGCCATTTGAGTGGTCATATCAACAGGAAGTTGAATCCATTGGTCAGGGTCCATACTAGGATCCATCAAACTAGCAACACCACGAATGTAAAGATCGTTTGTATCGATAGTACGGATTTCTAAGTCGTAAGGTTGAGTCGCGCCACCCAGTTCAGGAATACCTGAAACTTCACCAGCCATTGTAATTGAGCTATTGCCATTCGCAGGGTCGCTAATCACACTACCGTTTGTGGTGACGTTGATAGCTTCACCATCAGCAGATAAATCCAAAACAAAAGAATAATCAAAATCAGTAGATGCAGTTGTTGGGTCAATTGCCAGTGCACCGCTTAAAAGTGCCGCATCGTCTGCACTTAGCCCAGCAGTTTCAAATACAGCGGAACAAGCGGATGATACAAGCAACACAACTAAGAGTAAAATAGATTTCACAGAGAACTTCATTAGATCTTTTTGCCTTTCGCAAATAGAGAACATTAATTTGTGCATTCAATAACCTACACAGCTCGGATAATAGCAATACTATCCGACAACCCTATTGTAATATAAATTAAAGTCTTACGTAAATGCAATAGGTCTAAAGACTACCCAAATCACCAAACTTTTATAGATTTTATACAAGTTCGGATCATATTTTAGCAATTAGAGCTGAATTCGCTGTCCTGTTCGGGCAGATTCTCTCGCTGCGTCCAAAATTTCTACAACCAACATATTATTGCTTAAGCCATATAAATCATCTTCACCAGAAATAATTTCGCCCCGTATCACCGCGCCAAAATAACTCATAGGATCATTATGAGGGGATACACGAGGGGAGAGGTTGATGGTTTGTTCCTCTTCAGTGCGTGATAAATGATATTGAACTGTTGTTGGTGCAATCGCATGAGCAAACCCTGTTTGACCATATACTTCCATATCTTTGCGTGAAATTGCCCAATTCCAAGACCCTTGTACAATTGCATTCATCGTCGGGTAGGTAATGACAATCGTGGAATCATCATCCACTTTAGGATAAACATCAGGCTTAAAGGTTTGTGTATTGGCAAAAACAGATGTTGGGCGTTGATTGCCATTCAACCATGTTGCCAAATTTACACCATAGCAACCAAAGTCAATAATTGCACCACCACCATTGAGGATAGGGTCTGTCAACCAAGCTAGAAAATCGGGTGTACATCCCAGTTCAACAGGCCCTCGATGCCCATCATGGACAACGATTTTTCGAATATCCCCAATTTTATTGTCACGCACCATCTGATAGACCTCATGATTACTGGCATACCATGTTGTCTCGTAATTGGTTAATAAATGGATGCCATGTTCCTCAGCTAAGGATTTCATCTGTGTGGCATGTTCCATACTAACCGCTAAAGGCTTCTCGACCATCACATGGATACCGCGAGGTGCAGCTTTTTGTACACATTCTAAATGTGCATAGATAGAACTAAAAGCAACAACCCCTTCAGGTTTGACTTCATTCAGCATCGCATCAAGATCATTATAAACGGTCTCAGGATTGAGGTTAAATCGTTCAGTATAACGCGCCGATAACTCTGGATTTGCATCATAAAATCCAACAAACTCAACATCCTCGCGTTCCATATGGCGTAAAATCCAAAACACATGGTCATGGTCAAGTCCAGCAACAGCTAAGCGTGTCTGTGTCATATTAAACTTCTTTCCAAAAATAAATTATAGAACTGATTCAACCTTTTAGAAAATGAAATGATAGTGCAAAGTGGTCAAAAACCTCTCGCAAAGGAAAATAACCATGAGCACGATCCCGACAAGTGTAACAGAAGACCAATTCGAGCAACATA
>CAYGTY010000044.1:2119-35845 GCA_964352825.1 uncultured Anaerolineaceae bacterium | reverse complement strand
TGTCGCCATGTATACACGATGCACGCCGTTACCATTCGTATTGGGTCGTTGTGTTGGGCGGTGGCGTAGCTATGCGATAAATCGTGCAATCGGAAATGCTCAACCGTGTAAGGGTAACCTCCCCGTGATTTTGCATGAACCCGTTGTAATAAACCTTGTCTCACCAAATGGTCGAGTGCCGTTTGGATTGCGCCTAAAGCAGGTAAATCATGTAGGGGAGCAGGTGATTCATAAAATTGATACTCAAAAAAGTAGGTATTCATCGCGTCGATGTCGTCGGATAATAATAATGCCAGTAATTCAGGGGTAGCGGTGGTCGTCGGCAAATGTCCAAATGCTAGAAAGACAGCCCGTGTGAAGTCATCAGGCAGGGCGTTCAGGCTTTGTTGCATCAGCTTTGCCATGTTCTCGCGTCCGTCTTCAGCCATCTCATCAGGCATGGTCAAAGCGGTGATGTCTTGGTCTGCCATATCGTCAATTAAGCGTTGCGGTGGGATGTCGCGCTGTGCCAATAACTTACCCGTCACCTCCAGCAAAAAGGGATGATAATGGGCTAATCGGCATAACTCGTCCGCGCCGTCCGTCGGAATCGACTTTCCAGCATGATGTAAGAGTAATCTTTTTGCGTCATCAGGGTCGAGGCTATCAACAGGAATCATCGTCCCCGATGTCACATGGCTCTGTCGTTGACGGGATGTAATCAGCACGGCACAGGGGTTGCGTCGCTTGGGGATGGCTTTGAGTAAACTGGCTAATGCTGAGGGATTCCACACATCATCAATCACGATAATTTGGATGTTGTTGGATTTAATCAAATCACGGGTCAGTCGGATTTTGTCCTCATCGCTATCAGCATCAATCATAGCTTTGGACTGATTAAAGACTTGCCCAATCTGGTCAAACACAGCATCACTCGGCGCATTCCCCACCTCTAACCAGAGTATCGTCTGTGGGTTGTCTTCCAGTTGGTCAGCAATCACCTCAGACGCTAATGACGATTTTCCGACTCCACCAATCCCATACAAAACCACTGTTCCCTTATCGACGATGAGTCCCTCCACCTGTGTTTTGAGTGCATCGCGCCCAATCAAAATATCAGGTAAGCGTGGCACATTATCAGGGTCGGTCAAGAGGTAGCCCCGTACCGCTATCGGAATCCTGCGCTGGGCTTGTTGAGCCTTGCGTTGCTCCTCTTGAAAATCAGTATCCGATAATTTTGTGAGGCGGTAGGTTAATTTTTCCCAGCCATCCGCAAAATCTGCCACAAAATCGACATACTGCAAGGGCGCAATATAGAGAGGGAGTTGGTCATATTCAACAGGGGGTTTGTCATCGGTTGGTTTCAGCCGTAGCGGAATAACCATCTTCTTCTTAATCAGCGCACGACTCCACTCCGCCTCGACATTGGTCGAAATGATACTTTTGGGGGTCATCAAAAGCAGGAAAACGCTACACGTATCAATCCCCTTTTCGATTTCCCTCTGCCACGACGTACCCGATTGGATACCCTCGTCTTGGTCTTTATCAAACCAGACAGTATGACCGAGTGCTTTGAGGTCAGTATTGAGCTGACGGGCGTGGTCTTCACCATCACCACGAGCATAGGAGATGAAAATATTTTCGGGCATGGATGTCCTCGCAATTAAGATAGACGCAATAGCCCTACTATAGCGCGAAACAGCCACTGCAACAATTAAATAACGTGTCAAAATAAATTGAACAAAAAACGGCGGATGCACGGAAGCGCATCCCTACGAAAATCGATGGAAATCCTTGTAAATACCGCCTGTCCGAAAATACGATATGAATTTCTAAAGACTTACCAGCATTTGCGGGTGCAGACATGGCTACACCCCTACATTAAAAAACATATGACCATCTACATAAAGTATTCGTGAGAGACATGAAAAATCAAACCGCCATACGATTAGGGCAAATCAACCTCACAGACCGTCGCAAAGACTTCACAGGTTGTTATATATGTCTCCCCTATCAATACATCAAATATCACACTGTCTAGCCAGAAATCATCTAAATCCCCACCCGATACCCAATTTTGGCGTGTACCACATTCCAATGGAGTCGGTAAATCGTTATAGCCCTCTGCCCAAATTTGTAGGCAACTATCAGTTGGGAAAGCCGATAGCGGATAAGCTAAAAATTCATTTTCCCAATCGGTTGCGAAGAATATACCCACTTCACCCACGAAGAAAAGCTCAGATATATCAACATCTTGTCCCGAGACATTCACGGCGGTGAACGACTTGTCATCATAGATAAGTAAAATATCGGCAAATTCTGATAACTGCGACGGTGGAAGAGGTAAATCAGATGTTGTATCTATATCAACGGGTTCTTCAGTATCAATGATAGCATTATCCGCATTGACGGGTTCTTCGGTCTGAATCACTGAGAAATCTTCACTGCTTGTACCTTGGTTTGTTGATGAATCTGGTAAGGGTTCTTCATCGGTTTGAACCATCCAATATTCACCATTACCACTGACAGTTGTCCACCCTTGAAGATAATCACCACCTAATTCGAAGACTGCATACCAGACTTCTCCATTATCGCCACATCTAGGACCATCCAAGACCAGCGCGATTGTGCTATCTGGCAGAATACCGAGCTTCCCTGAGCTATATGATGGGTCAGGATAGACATCCAATATACCATTTTCTCCAACAGTTACCTGAGCATTCTTTCCGACCAGCAAATGAGGTGACAATGCCCCATCACATACAAAATCAGGTGCAGGGTTAGGGGTTGGGACCGGCTCGTAATCAGACTCAGCCTCGCTAAAATCATCCAATTCTGTCATCTCTAGTGTAAGCAAGTCGATGACCATTACTCTATTATCACGCAGAATAACATTTGCAGTCTCTTGGTCTTCTGAGAAGTTAATGGCTGTAGAATCTAATTGCAGAATCTGTATCGGGTCAGAATTATTGAGATCTAAGATTTGTAGGGATACATCCATTCCCCAGAAACTTTCTGTTCTCACAACAATGATCGTATCATCCAAGACCCATTCGAGTTGTCTAGGTTGAACACCATAAACAAGTTCCGTATCAGTTGTTTCTGTCAATGTTATCGAAATCAGGTCAACCAATTCAGGTGTATCATTTTCAAATGACCACCATGCCACCGACCCCTGAACACCAATTAATAGCTCATCACCATCCAATGTCCATCTGGCGGATAGAATTTCTTCACCTGCGGGGAATGCCTCGGACATATCAAGTATTATTGGGTTGGCAATATCTTCAACATCATAAAGATATACCTGACCCGTATTTGACATGATGGGTAAAATAAAGTTTGTCCACTCATCATTCCAAAATAATAGTGGGTCAGGTGGGAAGAAGTTGTTTTCTTGTGAGGTATAGGGAGCAAATAAATCTGCGGATATTCCCTCATAGATATTATATTGTGTGACTGAATCATCGCTTGCCACCCACACATTGCCTGCAATATCACCTGTTAGTATCTGATTGGTATTATCGGGCATCGGTAAACTGATAAAAGTTTCAGCCGTTATTGGGTCAACGATGTCTAAATTACGTTGCACATCGGTATTTGATGGCGCAGTCAAGACAGCAAGTAATCCTTCCATTGTCCAGTGGGCATCCACAACATATGGATTTCCCGCTAATTGCATCCGTAGCGTTGGATTTTCTAGGTATACAAGGTCGAGACCGCCACCTAACCCGTAGAAAGCATCGCCATAAGGGGAGTATTCCACTGTGTCCCACTTTTCATTGTATATCGCAACAGGAGCAGATAAATCGTCATGCGACCAAAGAAGCGTCTGTGCTGTTGGGATACCCATATTCTCAAATTGCTGACAATCAAATGCGGTTGTATCATCAACGGTTAACATCCAATTGGAATAATAATCGGGATAAACTGCAAATCCGCCATAAGCGTGTTTCGGTAACACATCATAAAATTCGGGGTCGCCATAAAATGTCAAGACATCGAATTTTTTGTTGATTAAATACCCTAGATAGCCATAAATATCAAACTCTCCATAATTAGCCAAAAGGTCAGTACACCCACCGCCCCCCGGTTTAACCCCTGGTGTAGGAGATGGTGTTGCTACAAAACCTTCGGGAGTCGCGGTTTTAGTCACACGTGTGCGACCTCTATCACGTTGTGCTTCCACTGTCGATTGTGTCATCGGCAATGAAAACAAAAATAGCGCAAAGGTAAATAGCAAGAGCAGTGGTGTGGCTATGAAAACATATGACTTTTTCATTATATCTCCCCCCTATTGGGCTTTGTTTATGTCATTATTTATTGTCATCACTTGACGGTAAAGCGAATTGTAGGGCTTCATCGTCTGTCAATGCCCGTACATAGCGCATATCTTCACCCCATTGGCGTAAGTCATTTAAGCCGTAGACTAATTGCCATTGGCGTACTGTGCCATCAGATGAACCTGTATAAACCGTTTCGTTATTATCAAATTCCATCGCCCAAATCGCGTCGCTATGTCCTTCTAATGTACGCAAAGGCAATCCACTTTTGATGTTCCATAAGACCAGCGTTGTATCACGGGCGGCAGATAAAATGTAATCGGGGTTGGGAGTAAAGCGTACTTGACCAATTTCTGAGCTATGTCCGCCCTTCAATTGTTGGAGAACAGACCCGTCATCTAAATCCCATACAATAATAGATAAATCACGCGATGAGGAAACAGCTTGTGTGCCATCTGCATTAAAATCAACTGACCATACCCAGTCGGTGTGATTGTTCATCTGCTGAATGAGGTCACCTGTTTCGATATCCCAGTATCCAACTGTAAAATCAGCCGAGGCGGTTAAGATATGGCTGGCATCGGGGCTGATGACACAATCCAAAATGACGTTGCTATGCTCTGCAAATTCACGGATCACTGTGCCATCTTCAATCGCCCACAGATACATGATATTGTCATCACCACATGAAATTGCGGAGTCGCCATCAGGCAAAACTTGAATCGCACGGACAGCATCTTTATGAATCTTGTATCGCTGAGTCTCGTCACCTGTGGAGGCATCATGTAAGCTAATCGTGCCATCTAGATGACCCGCTAATAATTTTTCATCATCAGGGGTAATCGCCAATGCCCAAACTTCGCCATCAGCGTCAACGACATAATCCATTTCTCCTGTGTCCGTGTTCCAAGATGCGATATTTCCGTCTCTGTCTCCTGCATAGAGGGTTGCATCGTCTGCTGATAGGACGACACTCTGTAAAATGCGTCCATTAAGCCCATGCAGAGTATCTAGTAACATACTACTTTTCATATCCCATACGCGTAGGTCAGTGTCTTGTGACCCCGAAATTAGAGAGTCGCCATCGTGACTAAATACGAGTGACATAACCCCTGCTGTGTGGTCATTGAGGGCATATTTTTGTTCCCCCGTTGCTTTGTTCCACACCCAAATATCACTGTCAAAGCTACCACTAGCAACCCATTGACCGTCATCAGAGACAGTAACCGACACAGCACGTCCCCCATGCCCGACATACTCACGAATGATGGTTTGTGTTTCGACATCCCATAATTTGACGGTTTTGTCGCCTGATGCTGAGACAATTTGCGCGCCATCTGCAACAAAATCTGCAATGAAAACTTCATCCTCATGTCCAGCAAAGGTTAATGTGCGATTACCTGTTTCGATATCCCAGATGAAAATCTGTTTATCTTCGGCGGCTGATAGCACCTGTTGACCATCAGGGCTGACATCAATGGAATAGATAATCCCCGGTTCGTGATAGAGTTCAAATAATAGGATTTCTTCACCTGTCTCGGCGTTCCAAACTGTGATGTCGCTTTCTTCACATTTATTAGCTTCGTCGTTCCATAACCAACAGCCTGTTGTGACAATCTGTGTACCGTCAGGGGTATAGGTCAGGTCGCGCGCACCTAATTCATGAGCAAGAAAACTGAGCTTTTCTTCCCATGTTTCTGTATCAAATACTTTAACTTCGCCATTACCAATCCCTACTGCTAATTGTGTGCCATCAGGATTGAAGTCTGCGGTATATGTCCAATCGGCAAAGTCTGTTATCGTTTTAATCACTTCCCCAGCTTCATAATCCCAGATGATGATGCTTTTATCACTCGATGTTGTGACCATCCACGGTTGATTGGGATGACGGGCAACTTGTAAAATTTGCTCACTATGGTCACTGAGGCGATAGTGTGTGCCGACTTGATTTAGCACATCGGATAATATCGTTTCACTAGTTGTCGGTGGGTTGTCTATATCGGTTGCAGAATACGCCAGTGCAATCGCTTCATCAGGGAGTCCTTCCCCTAAAGCAACTTGCGAACCTGTCGCGAGTGCTAGTGAATAGGCTTCATCGGCGCGACGATCTGCTAATTTTCTTAGGATTTCGGCTTGGTTATAGAGTGCTAATATCCCGATGGAGAGAACAATCGTAACAATTAAGCCAATGGTGACCGCGCTCAAGAGTTGCTTTTGACGGCGACTATATAATTTTCGGCTAACCATAATATATTCGCCGTGTAGCTTGGTTGGGAGTGGATCTTTGGCAACACCGTTACCCATCCATGATTCGGCTGTGCTAATTTCGTCCCCTTGGAGCAGATAGCTATTTTTGCGTTCAAGCTCGTCCCACTCTAAAGCGCGTAATGCCAAGCGTTTATGCACACGGCGATAATCCAAGTCGGTATTGAGGGTATCTATAATTTTTTGAAAAGATTCTTCGTAGGTATTTTCGTGTCCAGCATGAGGCGTGAAGTATATCCAGTTGATATGCCCGATACCATTAGGGATTTCATAATCATCGAATTTTTTAAGAACAATCGGGATAATCCGCTTATTGAGTTCAATCGCATATCCCAATTCCATATCGACACAATAGGTTGATTCAAGGTAATCAGGCGATAAAATTGCAATAAAGGCATCAGCGCCTTCTAAACCACGTTTGATATCATCGGCAAACCCAATACTTCCAGGGGGGATGTCTTCCCAATCAATCCAAACTTCTTTGCCTGCTTCGCGTAAGGACTCAACAATTTTTTTGGTAAATTCGACATCCTTACGACGATACGACACAAATACATCACTGAATTCGCTACTTTCCATCTTATGCTGTCCCCTTTTCCACGAGCTTGCCTGTTGACTCTATTATGAACAGCAATATAAATGTATGCAAATTATAGATAAACCCAATCATGGGATTAGTGTGCGACGATTAGACTTACGAAACGTCAATGGGGAACAGTTCCAGCGGGCTTTGAAGCGGTGATAAAAGTGGCTGAGATTACCAAACCCCACCGCAAAGCAAATATCGGTCACGCTGTCATCCTGATAAAGCAAGAGGTCACTGGCATAATCGAGACGTAAATCGGTAATAAATTGGGATGGGGTGGTATCCAGATACGCCTTGAATGCCCGTCCCACATATTCAGGGCTACGGTTGGCTAAGCGCATTAAGGCTGGGCGACCTTCAATAATATACTCCGGTTGGGTCATCGTTTGGCACAATTCCATCAGCCACTGTGGCACATCCTCAGCATAGTCTTCCCCGCGTGCCACAAAATAATCGCTCAATATACTGGCTAACAATGCACGTAATGCCAACCGTGACCGTTCTTTATCGCGATAGAGCAAGCGTCCCCAATCCGATAACTCTGTGCTTAGGTCATTTGTTTCTTTTGCTGTTAGATGTACCATCGGAGGTAAATGGGGTTTGAGCAAAACCTCTTGATGCGCATCAAGCCCCAGATAGTCCGTAAGTGCTAAAAAGGTTGTGTTCAGGAATGCGAGGTTTATCAATCTGTAACGCTCATCACCATATAGCGTATAGGAATGGCGATCATCAGGGCGGATGAATACCAGTGTTCCTGCTGATAAAAGTTGCGTTTCTTGATTGATATGATGATTGATATATCCATCTGCAATCAAGAATATCTCATAGAAATCATGTTGATGTGATCGGGTCGAATGTTGCTCAAAGGAATAACTTGCATAATGCCCTTCAATTGCTTCATCAATATAATCAACTGCTCGTAGTCTCATGATGAATCCTTTATGTCAAAATAGCACAAAAATGAGTTAATCACCCACAAGACAGTTTACCCACCTCTGGGGTATTCTTCAAACAACGATAATTAGATTTTTTTGAAAGGCTTTATGATGGCAACAGCTTTACAACAAGAATATGATGAAAATGGATATGTGATTGTCCGTAATGCGATTGATGCAGACCTTGCTCGCGAAACAGCAGAGCATGTTCATTGGTTAGCGAAGAAATTCCCTGACTTGCGCCCTGAAAAATTTGGTCATGATATGCTCGTCTCAGACCCCTTCATGCACCGCCTCGTCGGTGATGATCGTTTGCTTGATATTGTTGAACAATTTATCGGCTCGGATATTGCCTTGTTTGCTGCCCACTATATCGCCAAACCACCCCTCCATGGACAAGAAGTCTTATGGCATCAAGATGGTACATATTGGCCCTTAGAACCAATGGAAGTAACAACCATTTGGCTGGCGGCGACTGAATCGAACCGTGAAAATGGGTGCTTACGCGTTTTACCGGGGACACAAAACAACCGTTTATTATCTCGAGCAGAATTACAAGATGTCGATGATGGCAGTAATGTACTGGGTTCTGGGATTCACCCATCACAGATTGATGATTCCCATGTGGTCGATTTGGAATTAGAAGCTGGGGATGTGTCGATTCATAACCCGAAGATTATTCATGGCTCAAAGTCGAACACCTCTGATAAATGGCGGATTGGTCTGACCTTGCGTTATATCCCAACCACAACATGGGTCAAGCGTGATACTCATGCCAGTATCTTGCTACGGGGTTCAAAAGCAGAGGGTATCGATAATTTATATGCAGACCGTCCTGTTTTTGATTCAGGAGAACATATGCCATTCAAGGGGTCGCAAGCATTCTAGTTAACCCCAATATGACAAATTAGATAATATAGGTCATATGGATAGGTTATATGACCTAATTTCAGGGGCACTAACAAATACAGACAAAAAATTACAAAAAATAGGTGCATACTAACTAGACAAAAGATCACAACTAGTTAGGATAACCTTTATGTGTACTGTGCTGATTATAGACGATAACCCCCAAAACGCAGATTTGCTAGATAGCTATATGCGATTATATGATATCAAAACTGTTGTTGCATATACTGGGCAAGAAGGCTTTGAGTTTGCCAAGAACATACAACCCAATTTAATTTTTACTGATTTACGAATGCCTTTAGAAACTTGGGATGGATATAAGACAATATCCACGCTCAAATCATCACCAGCGACGCAGCATATTCCAATTATAGCTGTAACGGCATCTGGTGACTTGCTACAAGCAAAAGATGCGGGCTGTGATAATGTTTTGCTCCGCCCGTTTCGAACAAGTCAATTGAAAGATATACTCGATCAGTATATTACAGTAACATAATATAGAGGAGCTATTGATCAAACAGGTCTAATATTTTGCTGGGTGTTGATGAATCCTAGGCTAAAATTCCCCAATAAGTTTATGAGCTACATCTATAAGAGCATCTGTCCAATTGAGTTGTTCCCCAACCCAATCTCCATCAAGATAACGGTCATCTTGTCCAATCAATAACCGCCACAAACTCATCGCCGATTCAGTGTCATCTAAGGCGTAATGTGTAATCGCTTGCCCTGCAATAAACATCAAATGTCCGGGGCGCAAATCGTTGGCTTTTTTGAAATCGGCAAGAGCATCTTGATAATGTTCATATTGAAATAGAATTTCACCACGATTGTTATAGGCAAGCACATGCTCAGGCTCAATCTTAATCAAGGTTGAGAAATCTTTCACCGCCTGTTCATATTCGCCAATACTACCATAGGCAATCCCACGATTATTCAGGGCATTGCTGAGGTTCGGCATCAACATCAAAGCGCGTGTAAAGTCCTCAATCCCAGCCAGGGTTTCACCTTTTGCAACCATTGCATTCCCACGATTATAAAAGGCGTAGGCATGATTGGGGTCTAAGGTGACAACTTGCGTATAATCATCAATCGCAGGGTCGATGATACCCTGACTAATCCGTGTATTGGCACGATAATAATAGGCACTGACATTATTGGCATCAATAGCAATCGCTTGGTCAAAGAGGGCAATCGCTTCACCCATATGCCCTGCTTGTGCTTGTTCTAAACCAGCCGCGACATAACTCTCTGCTGATTGATTTGTATTTGGCATTGTTGAATATTCCTATTTTCTGTGGTTGTTATGTTATCTATTGTACAGCATTTATCCGAATCCTAGATGTTATTAGATGCAGTTTAGGTGATTGGCTTATGTATCGTGGCGAGAGCGTTTACGGCGGTCCATCTCGCGTTTGCGACGGCGGTCAAATGGCATCATATCTGCCTCAGTCAGGTTGTCATATTCTTTAGTCCAGATGGCGGCATCCATATTATCGCTCAAATACCAATTGATATAGCGTCCAACGAGAAGCGATAGGGAAAACGCCACGAGAAAGCTCAAGATAATCCATAGTGTTGGGCTGAATACCTCATGGGGAACAATCTGATAAACACCATAGACCATGCCCATATAGCTGAGGTTGCCGACGATAAACATAGAGCAAATAACAATAACCATTGAGCTAAATTTTGCGATGCCCTGATGTAAGAGTTTTCCCATTAATGGTGAGACAAAAAAGAAGAGAATCAACATCCCTTGGAAGGCAATAGCAATCTTTAGTGTTAATTCAGTCTCCAGACCAGCAAATGCGTCCATCGGCTTACCTATTGTCTATCATGCGATATATTTACTATAACATGAATCTAGATTGCAAGTTGATAGATATGTTGTTCAGGGGTGCATTTCACAACGGGGGCAGATTAGTTTTTGTAGGTTAAATAAGCATGATACATCATGCCACTACGCCTAAAAATGCTATATATCGTAGGGGTTTGATGTATCAAATCCAAAGTTGCCCCAAAATTGAAATGCACCCGTTGTTCAGTTTCAACAACAGAAACGTGCGAAATTAGCAGTTACCAACAATGTCGTTAAGAATGGAGTGTTAGAGGTAAAGCTATATTAGAAAAGCTCATAGACTTTATGGTATTCGATAAAGTCAACTAATCTCTCAAGATCAGCTTTGCGCCATGCTCTACGATGTTCACTTGTGTTGTCCGCCCTCAAGGTTGCAGCAACAGTAATTAACAGTTTCGCAACAGCTGAGAATTTATAATCTGCCCAACACTGTTTGAAGCTATAATCATCGATACCAGCTTGTTCGAGGTTAGAATGATACATTTTAACCAAGTCATGTTCTGCTTGTTGTCGTTGCTTTGGGGGTATAGAGCTAATCATAAAATATGCGATATCGCTGATACCCAAACCTCTACCTACAAGTTGCCAATCAATAATTCGTGCTGATCTATATATCGACTGCTCTTCAAATAAAATATTATCAACGTGAATATCCCGATGTATGAGTGTGGTCGGGCTACCTTCTAATCTATTGATTATGGATGGCAGATTTGACATGACCTTTCCCCCGACTTTGAATATGCTGTCTGGTATGTCGAGATTCGGTAATAGCGTGTGTAACTCATGTGGATACTGTTGCCACCAGTCTACAAAATCCCATGTGTGAAAAGAACTTAACCAACTTATCTTCTCTAGTTGTGGAGAATTCCACCAGCGCACATGCAATTGAGCTAATGCTTGAACAACAATTTTTGCATCCTCTATGTTGCAACCATCTAAGAATTCGATTGTTTGCACATTACTCAAGTCTTCTATGAGTAAAATGCTTGAGCTAGTGTCAGCATCGAATTCAGAATAGTAACAATCTACAAGCGGTAATTGTGATTCAGTGGTAGCTAACTCATAAAAGTTTACTTCACGCATATTGAAGTCCTTAATTGCCTCGCGATAATCAAACTCTGTAGGAGAGAACTTTACAACGATGGATTTTGGAACATCATTGTTACTCTCAACATAGCTGAGCTCTAATCTAAACAATGACCCTGTAAAGCCTTGCTTGACACCAATAGGTTGCATACGAAAGGATGCTATTTGTGTGTTTTCAAAAATCTTTGAACTGCTAAGTGCTTGTGTCAGCCAGTCGGATGTGATTGAATGTGGCGTTGGGATATTAGTAGACTTCTTCTTCATTGATCTCACCTCTTAGATAGGAGTATGTATATGTATTCGCATACTTTCGGTATAGGATCAGCAACGCGATGCCCTTTTATTCTATCGACTCGATTTGTATGAAGCAAGAATATCTATATCTTCGGATTATTTGAGACTCTATTATGAAAGCTACGTATATAAGTTGACCTTTGTTGACAAATTGACGATATGATAGAGTGACAGTGATGAATCAACAGCAAAACAATACGCACTTGGATAACGGGAAAACACAATAATGATACAACGCCTCAAATTTTATTTTCTGTATGCTCTGCGTAATATTCAACGTGGTGGACGCTGGACAACACTTGCCATCTTGTGTATTACAGCAGGTGTATCGACAGTGGTTGCACTGCGTACATTGGGTTTATCGATTGGGGATACCTTAACCGATAATGTCCGTATCGAGACCAAAGGCGATATGCTTATCCTCAATGACCGCATCTTTGAGGGATTCGGGAGTGATACAGCACCGCTTACACCACGCGAGTTAGAACGCCTCTATAACTGGACAGACAGTAAAGGCGCGACCACATCTGCGTTTTTGAGTGGCAATAACTTCCAAATTACGAAATCTGACCAAAGCCAGTTTGGGCGACCTAGTTTTGTCGGTAGTTATTTTATTGACCCCCAAACCTATCCACCAACCCATACTATCCGCACAATTGACCCACCCGATATACCGATTCGCGACTTATTTACAGGTGGGAATGATGTCATTATTAGCGAAAACCTAGCCCAACAAAACGAAATTGCAGTCGGGGATTCTGTCCGTGTCAGTGGAACAACGGAACTCTATACAGTGCGTGGTATTGTTGCGACAACTGAGGAAACCAGTACTCTAAATATCCTCAACGGCTTTTTTGGCTTTGCGTATTTCGACCTCGATAATGCCAAAGCTGTGATTGATGAGGAATATGCCCCCAATCGTATCGGTGTGCTGTTTCCTCAACCCCCTAATGAAGCTGAAATGCGCATTTTGGTTGATGAATTGGATGACCTAAATTTGGAGGTTCGCGCCTTAACAACAGTTGAACTCCTGCAACGCTATGAAATCATCTCGCAGTATTTGGGAGATTTTATTGTGGTGATGGGCTTGGGTGCATTGTTGATTGGTGGTGTGGGCATTATGAATACGATGATTGTCTTGGTGCGTCGTCGGACGAACGAAATTGCCGCCGTCAAAACCTTTGGTGTTAAAGCGCGTCAAGTGGCTAGCCTATTTTTGACGGAAGCTCTTATGCTGGGTTTTCTGGGGAGTGTGTTGGGGATTATTGTTGGTATCGCCCTCAGCCTATTGGTGAATCAATATGGCTCTGTCGCTTTACGTCAACCGATTATCTGGCGAATTTATCCCGAAGCTCTCTTATTTGGCTTTACGCTGGGTATGGTTGTGACAGGTATCTTTGGGGTTGCGCCAATTTTGACGGCTGTACAAGTACGCCCTGGGATTATCCTAAGACCGAATGAAAATCAGATGCCTGCCCTCGGTATCATACAATCACTGATTTTATTGATATTTGTAACCGTCAGCTTGGGGTTGATTGTTGGGCATATTGTGCGCCCCTCATTTGAACTGACGCAGAACCGAATCAGTCAGGTCGATGATGGACAGCAATCTACCTTCTCTGATGATGACGGTGATTTTAATGAGGAATTTGACGAAACCTTTATATTGCCGTCGCCCTACCTCATTGGTGTAATTGGTGTGGCGGGTACATTTGTTGTCTTCGGGATTTTGATTGGGATTCTGTGGGTTATTGTCTTCATCATCGGCAAGCTACCGACCTTTGGTAATGTCACACTCAGATTAGCTTTACGCAATCTCTCGACCAACCGCTTACGGACAGCAACAACGTTACTGGCATTAAGTGCTGGGATGTTGGCATTGAGCAGTATCACCTTTGTGGGTGAAGGGACACGCGAGTTACTCAATATTCAACTGAGCCGAACCTTTGGCGGTAATGTTTTGGTGTTCCCATTACCTGCTATACCAGATGGTGTAATTGATTTTGCGATTGATAATGCCTTGCGTGATGTTGAAGTCGAATATCGGACAGTCATTTCGAGCTACAACGTGGTTCTACTTGGCTTTGATGATGAGACCGTCAGCCGTAACACCAGCTTTAGCTTTTCAACATGGAATTCGGATAATCCTGATATTTACGCTGGGCAATCGGTTATGTTGGCTGGGCGAATGCTCACGGCTGAGGACAGAGGTCAGCCTCTCATGATATTACCCCAAGAGACAGCAACCCAATATGGAATGCAAGTGGGTAGTCAAGTGAATTTGGCGATGGAAGGTGGCGGTTCAAGAAGTTTTGAAGTTGTCGGTATCACAGCGACATCCGATGGTCTGCCTTCATTGACAGGCTCAACCGTGCTGATTCCACCTGATGTTATTCCCAGTTCTGTACCATCACGCTTTAAATTATATACATTCCAAGTTCCTGATGAATCATTGAATCAAGCTCTGGCTGAATTATCGGCAGTCGTGATTATCTTCTCCTTGGATGTGAGCTTTGTGGATAGTTTAATTGGACGCTTGATTGACCAGTTCGCGGCGATTCCAACAATTGTCGGCTTACTATCTTTGTTTGCTGCGGCAGTTATCATGGCAAATACAGTTGCGCTATCAACCTTAGAACGTCGTCGCCAAATCGGTATATTGAAGGCAATCGGATTAAAAGCGCGTCGCGTACTAACAGTAATGCTGATTGAATCAACCCTAATCGGTGTACTCAGTGCGGTTATCGGGATTGGCTTAAGTGCGTTAATGATTACGCTCTTATCATCATTGGGTGGGATCGCGATTCCGTTACCAACTGATGCTCGTTTAACAGCAATCGCCTTATTGGTTGCGTCGGTCATCATTGGGTGGGTTGCTACCTTCTTAAGTGCGAGGGTCGCTGTTGGCGAGCGTGTTATGAATGTCTTGCGTTATGAGTGATTTGTATATCACGTAAAATCAAAGATTGACCGTGTTGAACATCTAATAAGCCCCAACCGAAGTGACCTTGTGGGGTTACAATCGCATATTGGTTATCAACCCATGCGATAAAACCCAGTGATTTTATGGGGACGGCAGATGTTTCTAACACGGTTTTTCCATCAATTCTAAATGTCGCACCATCCATCTGCCAATCAATAGTATAGGTGTGGAAATCGTCTAGGAGTGCTGTGTCCAACTCGGCTTCGGATACACCAATTGCCGATTGTCCGATTCCCCATAAGGCATTGTAAAGTGCCTGACTCCGCATCAAGAGGAATCCTAGCGGAGCAAGTGGGAGTAATCCATAAAATCGCCAATTCTGAGCATTAAAAGTAGCGGCTTTCCAGCCCTGACCTGATACCCCTTTTGCCAATGCTATATTATTTGGTGGGCTACCAAAGAAGAACCAAACCGCTTGTGGAATCCGAAAACCACGCTCCCCCGGCACAAACATATGATTCCAAAAGCCGAAACCTGCTGTCCCTTGAATTTGTCCATCGGCTTTGGCTTGGAGTGATAATTGCACAGGTGGCTGATGACGAAAATTGAGGGCTTGGGTTGTATAATCAGTGATTTGCGCATCGTGGTAGTGGTCAGATGTTGCAGGTGGGATAGCCAAGCGCAGACCTGTATCGTCTGTCTCAACTACCCCTTGTCCCAGTTGGGTAATGTCCCATGATTTAGTTGGGTGCATCAGGTTTAGCGCACCACAAAGTTACAGCTTTCTTCTTCAAATTCGGTACTTGTCCCCGGTCCATAGAAAGCGTATCCATCGGTGATCGCAGTTTGCCATGTCACGCGATAGGTAATGAGATATTCACCTGTTTCGAGTGGACCAAATGGCACATACCAATACACCGCACGATCGCCACCTTGGGCAATATAATCTTGGCGGAACTGGTTGACATTCGCGATTTGTGTCCCGTTCACGCGTAACTCATGGGTCGCATTATTGACATGTTGGGTTAAGCCATCATTTGATGTCGCAAACCATGCCCAATAAATTTCTATGCTAGAGCCAGCCCTTAAGTTGGTTGGTTCAGCAATCCCATAAGCGTTGTTATTACAGAAGGCGAATACATCTATCCCTGTGCGAGGTGCATCGGCAGACCGTGTTGGAATTTCGACACTCTCACCACTGATGACAGGTACAGGTGTTCTGACTGTATTTGATACCCCAGCCGAAATTGCTAATTGGGTTGCCGTAAGTTGGACTTCGCCCAGAACCGCTGTTGGCGCATCTAGGTTACGGGGGTCGGGTGTATTAAAGGTATCTGCTGATGTTGGGGTTAGCGTCACCAATTGAATCGTTTGTTCATCCCCTTCTTCTGTTGGGGTCTGTGTGGCAAAGTTCCCGACAAGTGCCGTTGCGGTTAGATTAATCGAATCAAAATCAACCACAGGCACATTCACAACCAAACTACTTGTTCCTGATGGATTAGGGACTGGCGTGTCGGTATTATCAGGAAATTCATCACCACCAACAGGTGTCGAGGTTTGGACAGCCCCAGGTGGCGTGGGTGTGACTGTTCCACCGCCGATAATTGCTGTGGGCAGAGGTGTACCCAAGAATAATGCCGTCAAGTTTGGTGATGCTGTCGGTGTTGGGAAGGGGGTTGGTGTATCGTCAATAAAGAGCAAACGCGAGACAATCCAGCCTTCTTCGCCATTTTCTAATTTGATGTTATACCATGAGCCTTCAGCATTTTGTCCGATAACCTGAACGCCTGTCCCTGGTGCAAGCGATTCAAATGCCGAGTAATCCACCCCCGGACCACTCCGAATATTGACCCGTTGTAGTGATTGGATAATCCCGACGACGGTTGGTGTGGCTGTCGGCGCGAGTGTGTTTGTGGCTGTCGGCGCAGGTGTGGTTGGGCTAGGTGTATAGGTGAAGGTCGGCAATGCTGTCCGCGAAGGGACTGGAGTCGCAGTGAGGCGTGGTGTCCGACTGACAATCGGCAAGAGTGTTGCTGTTGCAGCCACTTGAGAATCTGCTTCTTCTGCACCGCCGCCACAAGCCGAGGCGATTAATGTGACAATCAGTAAGACGATAAATAATCGTTTTGGTGGTTGTTTTATTAATGTTTGCAATCGAAAATCCTTACATAATAAGCATGTCATTTTTTAGATGCGTATGGGATAGTCCCATAATAATATTATCTAGTATGATAGAAAATTGTAACTACTGCTGTCTATTATAAAAGGAAACATCGTGAGTAAGCAAAATCTAACGCGAATCGTAGGGGTATGGTGGGGTATTGTGTTATTTGCTATAGGGATTGTGGGGATGGCACAGGAAATTGCCCTAGAAGCCGATACTGTGATGACAGTTGAAGTTGGCGAATCTCCCGTATGGCTGACTTATGCAGGTACAGCAGGTGAGCAGATTCACATCACGACGATGACAGCGATTACCGATACTGCTCCAGACACGATTATCGAGATACTCTACCCTAATGGACAACGTTTGGATTATGCTGACGACCCCCTTCTTCCTGACGGAAGTTTTGAACAAAATGCAAGTTTCGATTCCTTAGAATTACCTGTTGATGGAGTCTATACCATTCGTATCGATAGTTTTAATGGGGTATCGACAGGCTTGGTTGATGTGCTGTTGACATCTATTAATGATAACTTGGATGTACTTGCTACCCAAGATTTAACAATTATACGCGGTGATATTCCTGCTTTTGGACAATTAACATATGATTTGGAACTTTCTGCAGGACAGACTGTTTCAATTACTGCCCGTGATGTTTCTAACACACTCGACCCGTTACTCTATATATCTAACGAGGACGGCACTTTCCTCGCATTTAATGACGACCATCAAAGCCCTAATTTGACATTAAACGCCTTAGATGCACATATCGCTGAACTCATTATTGATGATGACATGACGGTTCGGCTTAATGTACAGGATTATTTGGGGCGCTCAGGAACAATTGAGTTGATGATTCGAAGATTGTCGGATGAGTAAATTGGGTTAGTGAGAAGCCAGCAGAACTGACTTCTCTATGTGAAGGGTGTTGAAAGGGTTCAACATATGAATTTTATAATGGGGTTATAAAATCCATTTATAGTATAAAGCAAGATCATGATATTGTTGTAACAACTATGTTATGTGTTGAAATAAAGACAAAAAAGAAGAGCCAGTTGGGGACTGACTCCAAAACTCATGAAGGGTGTTGCAGGGTGTAGAAATTCGGAATAATATATTGGGTGTGTGTCATCACCCAGATTGAGGTTTTTGGGGCAATCTCAATCATTGTTTATATGATATGTAATTCTTGTCTTTATGACTATAGTACCCTCGTACTATTACAAGGTTTATTATGTTATAAAAATTGACATAAATGGGAACGCCCCTACATTAGGTGTAGAGGCGTGGTCAAACATCCATCCATTGTAGATTTAACAGAAAAAATCTAACAATTGATCCTAAGTATAAGATTATATGTGATAGATATAGAGATTACGACAAATATTAGCTTAGTATCATTTAATTCTCATTAAGTGTCTTGAAATGTGTTTATTCAGCTTAGTGTGATAATCTCAACAATGATTGAACCGCCAAGTTAAGTCATAGAGATGAGTTAAGAGTGCTGAGCAAAACCTTCTGTAATCCTTGTTATCATTTATGTAAACCCCTTCTTAGTCTTACTTTTCTTTACTTTCTCTGAGTCGCTATGGTTATCTTTTTTGACCGTTTGTTGTAAAAAATAACCTGTTACTTTAAAGCAAGCTCCGATTTTGAGTATTTTGACCCATATAACACATTATCGTCGTTCTCAAACAAGGATTTAGAAGACCTCTATTGTATTTAAACAGTTTTGCGACTATAGTGAGAGCGTATTGAATGCCCTACCATGCTGGTGGGGTTTTATTTTGGAGTAGTAATGACACAAACTTTTCAAGAATTGGGTTTATCCCCAGTTCTATTAGAAACACTGGAACAACTTGGATATAGCGAACCTACGCCAATCCAACGGGAAGCGATTCCGCATTTGTTAGCGGGTCGTGATGTGCTGGGTCAGGCACAAACAGGGACAGGCAAAACTGCCGCGTTTACCTTGCCGACCATCCAGCAATTGGATAATAACAAACTACAGGTCTTAATCCTTGCTCCGACACGCGAATTGGCGATTCAAAACGCCGAAGCTGTGTATCGGTATGGCAATAAAATCGGACTCCGTGTTCTACCAGTTTATGGTGGACAATCATACGATCGTCAAATTCGTCGCTTGCAAAAGGGCGTACAAGTCGTCGTGGGAACACCCGGACGGACGCTTGACTTAATTCGTCAACGTCATTTGAACCTCAAAGATGTGCGTTTCCTCATCCTCGATGAAGGTGATGAAATGCTCAAAATGGGCTTTATTGAAGACATCGAACAGATTATTAATGCGACTGATGCCGAAAATCGTCAGACCATTCTGTTTTCAGCAACCTTCTCGAAAGAGATTAAACGGATTGCTGAACGTTATATGCGCGATGCTGTAAATATCAAAATTGAATCTGAACAACTCACGGGTGATACCATCAATCAACGGCACTATCTTGTTAAACAACGGGATAAGATTGCCGCACTCAGCCGTATTTTAGAAGTGGAACAACCACAAAGTACACTGATTTTTACACGTACGAAAGTTGGCTCGGCAGAACTTGCAGAACAGCTTATCGCACAAAATTATCCAGCCGTCGCGATTCATGGGGATTTATCCCAACAAGAACGCGAGCGCATTATTGGTCGATTCCGTAATGGAACATCAAAAATCTTGGTGGCGACTGATGTGATGGCGCGTGGTGTGGATATTCCTGAAGTATCACATGTCATCAATTATGACATTCCACAACTGGCGATTGAATATGTCCATCGTATTGGACGTACAGGACGCGCTGGACGTACAGGTGAAGCAATTACATTGATTACACCCAATCAACGTCGTCCACTCAAGACAATCGAAAGTTATGTCGGCAATCCAATTGCCCGTGCAGAATTACCCTCACGCGAACAAGTTCTCGAAATCCGTGAACAACAGTTCATGAACCGCTTGATTGACCAAATCAAAGCCAATAGCGAAGAACATGAAGCTGTTCTTGATGAACTCGTGACAATGGGGTATTCCATGCCTCAAGTTGCAACAGCCCTCATCAAGATGTTACGCTCTGATGAAGCAGCTGAATCACTAACAAATATTAGCGATGTAAAAGCTGGTGGACGTGACAATGATGACCGTGGTCGTGGTCGTGGTCGTAACAATCGTGGACGTAATGAACGCGGTGGTAATAATGGTGACCGTGGCAGTCAAGGCGGAAGTCGTGGTGGTAAACGTCGCAAACGCGGTGGCAAAGAAGAGGGTATGGTACGCTTAATTATGGCAGTCGGTCGCACCAATGGGGTCAGCCCCGGTGATGTCGTCTTCAAAATTGCGAGCGAATCCCAAATCCCTGGGAGTGTCATCGGGCAAATTGATATTCAAAACACCAAAACCTTCGTTGATGTGCCTCAAGAACATGTTGATGCGGTCCTCAAAAATGGTAAGAACATCACCATCAAAGGGCAATCTGCCAAACTCAAATTGGCATAAAGCGAAGACTACAAGTCGTAAGGGTGGGACAACATGTCTCACCCTACACCACTTCCCCATTTTCCCATAACTTAAGACGCACATAAAATCAGCTTGCGGTATAATCATCTTAATACAGACCATAAGATGATGGAGAGTTTACCGTGCGCCGTGTTTTTTTACTTGCCTGTTTAATCTTTAGTATAAGCGTGGTTTCAGCACAAGATGCCCCTGCTGAACCAACAACAACAGGGGAACAACCCCAAGAAACCACAATTTCTGGACAATCTGAAAATATTTTTGGCGATTCCTTATCAGAACTCATCAACCTGCGCAATGACCTTGAGCTACTTGCTACAGCCGTGCGTGCTACGGTACGTCCTGATGGATGGAGTGGAAATCTGGATGTGACCAATCGTGAGTTGCCCTTGTTGATTCGGCTTGACCTTGAATTATTGGTGGCTGATACTTTGGGCTTTGATGTACCTGATGGGTGGTTTGGAATTGTCTTTGGGGCTACGGAGTATCAAGTACGAGATTTGCGTCATGATATCGAATTGCTGGCTGATGCACTTGTTGGTACAGATTCACGTCCTAATGGATGGGCAGGCAATCCAAATCCCCTATGGATGTGTGATCGTTCAACGCAAACATTAGTCCGTTTATTAGGACAAGGCGATTTCTTTAATGCTGTTGCAGACCCAGCCAACCCTGATTATTGCGCTATTTTGGAATTACAAGTTGTAGGTTTTGTCGAACAAAGCCTCTTTACAATTGATACCACCGAGACATATTTCACCTCGGCTGTTAAAACCGCTCAACCGGGATCGGTACTTGTGAACACCAATTTTGCTGTTGGCTTCTTTGATATTCTCGCGACACAACGGGCTTCGGTTATTCCGAATGGTAGTGCGGTGACACCGATTGGACGTAGCACCAATCAGTTCTCACGGATGGTGTTATTTGAAGGTGATGGATTCTTGTTATTTGTCGAGTATCCCTTTACTTCACTGACAGAAGCAGAGTTTAAAATTTTAGACCCCGCACCCGCTGTTCAGACCTTCTGTAATGCCGATTGGTGCTAATTCGTAATGAGACTAATGGATGGCACGCTGAAAAGTGATGCCATCCTTTCCCCTTAGAAGCCTCACTCTTATCTACAAACATTACAATAAAATACGAATTGTTACGATATTGTTTTAACACTTAAAATAGTTGTGATGTTATCATTAATTACGGTATATTATGATCTCATTCATCATTATTTATTATCGAGGCAATCCCGTGTTATCAAACATCAACTTAATGCAACTATTCGAAGATTATCAAAATCCTGAGTTTGACTTCGATGCACAATTAGAAACTCTACTCACAACCGCTAAAGACAACCTTGAACTTGATATTGCGATTATCAGCCACATTAAGGCTAAAACATATGTCGTTGAGCATTGTGCTGGTGGTGGGTTGGAGCGTGGTGCAGAGTTCAAGTTAGGACATACTTATTGTTCAATTACAGTGCGTAATCAAGATTTGGTTGCCATTCACCATATGGCAATTAGTGAATATTTCCGTCATCCTTGTTATGAAGCCTTCAATCTCGAAAGTTACATCGGCGCACCCATCTATAAAAATGGTCAGCCCTACGGCACGGTTAACTTTTCGGCTGGCGACCAGAAAACAGTCTCCTTTACAGAAGAAGAACAAGCCTTTGTCAAACATGTGAGCGAAACCGTAAGCTGGGTTTTAGATAATCGTCCACAGACTGTAGACGCTTAACGTAATATCCCCAAATCAACACCCAATAAATACCCCTAGCGAATAGGGGTTATAAATTCTTATCTCATCGGTTAATGGGTTGTTCTGTTTCAATATCTAAAGTGTAATCAGTCCGTTCATGATGTAAGCAAGAATATGGAGTTATAAATGGCGCATCATAATAAAGGCTAAGATAATCAATCCCAAAATACTTATTGTCCAAATGGCAGAAGGAATAACTAAAATTGGCAAGTTTACCTGTGATGCAGTAATTGTTTTGTCATATACATATACTAAAAATCTGCAATGCTCAACAATAGCAATGGAACAAGGTAGTGAAGTTCACGTTTCCAGTGAGGGATAGCTGGTTGATTCTTAAGTTTGTCTTTTTCAGTAATCATAGAAGGCTCATTCTCTAGGTTTCATCTTACTTTACCATAGGTTTTGACAATAGCTGGTTAATCGATTTAGTGAATAAAACAGTGATTCTACATCGATAATTTTTAACCTATGTGAAACTATAACATTCTCTAACGAAATTCACTAAACACAAAATGTAAATTCTGTTTTAAAATCCAACAAAAGTAGTGGAACGCATGGTTAAAATGCGGTAAGATTCATACACTACATAATATAAGGGTATTATCTTTGATTTTATATTATGTCTAAGTCCAACAAAAACACTGAGGAGAAGTCTTATGACTCATATTATTACAAGCCTTTGCTTGCGTGATGGTGCATGTGTAGAAGTTTGTCCAGTTGAATGTATCATTGCGGGTAAACCAGAAAATGAATGGCCTTGGTACTTCATTGACCCTGATACCTGCATTGACTGTGGTGCATGTATCCCAGAATGCCCATTTGAAGCAATCTTCATCGAAGAAGAAGTGCCTTCCGAATACGAAATGATGGACGGTCAAGAACGCCTTCCATTCGATACCAAAGTTATCGTTGAACATGCAGAAGGTGACATCATTGACCTCACACCTGATATTCAACCTAACTATGACTTCTTCAGCAAAGGTCCAGGTTACGACGCATTAGGCATGTAATCTAAGCTAACATCAAGATATTCACGAAGGCGAGATTTAATAGTCTCGTCTTTTTGATTCTATGCGAGTTCAACTGCAATAAATTCTAAACCCGAAAAATCCCCAGCTTCATAAATTTGTTTAACCTGCTCGGATACAAAGATTGCTGAATATCCATCATCAGGCACAGTAAATATCGTTTGATTCGCCACGCAATCCGCTTGTAAAACATAATGCTCCACCCCAATATTTCGGTTCTTAAAACGACGAAACTGACTTGCTTCTGGATGAAGGCAATCGACTGCACAGATGATATGAATTGCAGAATAGGTTTCATTATCGACGATAACAGACAATGCTTGAAAACAATCTCCTGCGACTGAGGAGAGGTCATCAATAAGGGCTTGCTTACAGACCATGATATTATGTAAACCGATAACATCAGATAGTGGTATATCTTGTGGGTGAGTTAAAGGTATGGCTTGCCAATCCACTATTGGTTTCGGGTTTTTCCATGTTTTCAGGATGCGATAATCGTCTTGTTGGGCAAATTGTAAGGGGCTATCCCATGCCAATCGATATATCATATAAAGTAAACCTCCCTGAATGATGTTTGTGGTACATTGGGTAAAGATTTTAGTCATATTAAATAGATTGATAATCGGTTAGAAGATATTAACCTCAGTAGGTTTGTTATTTGATATACTATAAGTAAGCAGTTTTTTTATAGTAGGTGCGAAGTCAGCCTAATGGCACAAGTAATTGACGACAAGCGATATATTCAAAAAGCACAAAAACTCCTCCAACAGGGGTATGTGGCTTATAATAACTGGGAATTAGACCGCGCACTCTTATTGTGGCGAAAAGCGGCTATCACTGACCCAGCTAACGAGGCAATCTGGGTAGCCTTGTTGAGTGTCATACAAACGGATGAAGATCGTAAAGTGTGCTTGCAAAATATCCTTATCTTGAACCCCAATAATCAAGATGCGGAAAATCAGTTACGCTTACTCGAAAATGATACACAACCCTCCACACCACAAGAAACGCCGACTGAATTACAAGTTCTAAAACCTGTCGTGAGCGAAAGTCTATCCCGTTGGTTTGCTTGGTTAATGACTGCCCTCATCATTTTATTTATTGTGATTATCCTTGCCTCAATACTCATTCAGTTCTTAGTTTGAGTCTTCTGGTATTTGCCCGACTGCCGATTGTAAATCTGAAGCTAAGCGTGTTAAGTTGGTCGAGACGGCTTCGACAGCGCGTGTACTTGCCATTGTGTTCTGTGTGATCATCTGGATTCTATCCATCGAAATTGAGATTTCTTCTAAACCCTCAGCTTGTTGACGAATCACAGCATAAATATCACGGACGGCTAGATTGGATGCTGTCACACTTTCTGATAGCTGGACAATCACTAAATTCGCTTCTTGGGTACGTTCAACGCCTTCATTCACACCATCCATGCCAACTTCGGTTGCGCGAATCGTCTCTTTCATGGCGTTCTGAATCTCTGCCAAAATCCCCCGAACTTGACCTGCGGCTTGTGTTGATTGTTGTGCTAGTGAACGCACCTCATCTGCAACAACTGCAAATCCACGCCCATGCACCCCAGCCCGCGCTGCTTCAATCGAGGCATTCAGAGCTAAGAGGTTACTCTGTGTCGCAATTTCACTCACAGAATTAATGATTTCGTCGATACGGCGCGTCAATTCTGCTAAGGTAACAATGGTTTTACCGATTGCAGCGACTTGTTCACGTAAATTATCCATGCCATCAATCGCTTGAGCAATCGCTTCTTGACCTTGTCCAGAAATTTCTTCGGTGGCTTGGGCTGTTTTAGTCACATTGAGAGCTTGTTCACTGATACGCTCAGATAAACTCAAGAAATCGTCTAATAATCGATTCGTCAAAATAATGACATCCGATTGTTCACCTGTGCTAGATGATTGTTGTTGTGTTGCTTCATTAATCGCCTGCACACTGCGTACCAAACCATCAACTGTGACATGCATCTGCATCGTCACATCGCTGGGTTCTTGTTCCATATTATCGAGGCTATATGTTGTCGGTTGTGCAGGCGGTGTAATGACCGTTTGTTGCGCTGGCACGATAGATGGAAAGTGTATCGCCAAATTACTAATGACCAACGCCCCTAAGCCAATTACAGCAACCGATAGGTCTGCTAAAAGAACCGCGCCGATAATCCCAGCGATAAGAGGGATAAGACCTATCATCCAGCGGTCTTGTTGATGGATACCCGTACCCATAACCAGTAGAGGCAGAACCGATAAACCGACCATCCCTAACCATATTGATTGTGCAATAGGGTCATTGGCTATCAAAATCAAGCCGACTGCATTGAGTAGTGTTACACTATAGAGGAGCGGTTTTTCGCTAAAGACCGATATTTGTATACGTCGTGCAGTTATATCCACAAGTCCTACAATCGCATATCCAGCCATGCCTAATAAAAATAGTATATTACGCTGGGGAGTCACTGGCGCAAGGATAAGGAAAATAAGCGCATTCGCAAATGCCATAAATCCTACTAATCCAATATATTGATTTAAAAATTTGAAAAGCTGTGTCATAGAGTCTCGCTTTTAGGTTAATCAGCTATGTTCATCATAAACCGAAGTTATAAAGGTAACAAGCGAGGTCACGTTAATTGTTGGTTTGTGTCTGCGAAAACTTACCTATGCATCATCTTCATACCTGCAAATAACAGGTTACATATGTTTTACAATTTATAGCAGAATCTATAAATTTCCTGAACATGGTTTTCTTATGCTATAGACAAGTTAACAAACACATATAACTAGACATAAGGAAAACAACTCATGAAAACAAAACAACTCGTACTTTTCACACTCGTATTCTCAATGATGGTCGCCATGGTTGGTGCAGTCAGCGCACAAGATGACGAAACTCAAGGGCGTGGTAAACGGGGTGGACGCGGATTCGGTGGCGATAGCACGATCATTGCCGATGCAACAGGACTTGAACACGATGCAATTCGTGAAGCACTCCGTGATGGTGCAACACTAGCAGAATTAATTGAAGCCAATGGTGTCGATGTCGATACTGTTATCGCGTCACTCGTCACAGAAGCAACCAATAATATCAGTGAAAAAGTTGACGCTGGTGATATTACACAAGAGCGTGCTGACGAAATCTTGGAAAGCCTAGAAGACCGTGTTACAGACCGCATCAATGGGACATTTGAACGCCCAGCAGATGGTGAAGGTCGCCCAGAAGGTCGTCGTGGTCGTCGCGGGTTAGGTGGCGATGTAGAAGATACTGATACAACCGACGACGCATAAGCTAATCTCCTCCCCTCCTCCTCATATTGTAGTGACACAAAGCACAGGGTTAATCGCCTTGTGCTTCTGTGTTTTGTTTGGGTATATAGTCAGGGTGCATCGGTACCCACAATGGATAGAGTTCATTATATGGACGTGCTGTTTCGTGGACAGGTCGCAATGCTATAATTTCCCCACCTGTGATACTCAAATAAATCCAGCCTTGTGAACTCACCGCGACAGCTAAAGGTTGTTGTGGATAAATTCCCCAGCCTTGCTCACTCAAAGTGACAATATGTCGTGCGCGATAGCCTGCGGGGTCATATTCTTCAAAGGCTTGCCGTTGACTGGCTTTACGAAAAGGGATTAGCAATGTTAAACCCAGAGGTTTATTGTCCTCATCAAAGTTAATCATCACCACTTTATAACCGTTAAAATCAACTTGTGTCGGTTCACCTGCCAGTACAACAATGAGCGTATCTTTTGTCCCCGGTAAAACATCATATGGGAAAGATGCTAAACTGCGTGGTGTTGCATTTGACCCAAATATTAAACGCGGTTGAATCATATCATCACAAGTTGGAGATTCTATATCTTCATTCAGCGTATCATTGCCCAAACACTCAGGAAAACCGTACCAACCACCAGCCTCAACAAGGTTCAGTTCATCGAGGGCATCATTGTCATATTTACGGGGCGAGGTGTCTAATGTCCATAAGTTACCACCATAAAATTCCACATCGGCTGGGTTACGAAAACCCGTAGCGACAGTTTGGCGGTCTGAGCCGTCTAATGCCATGCTTAAGATTGCACCCCGTTGTGAATCATCATAATCGCAATTTTCGCAAGGCGCACCAATAGCAATATACAGCCGATTATCCTCACTAATGGTTATACCCCCTGTCCAGAAGCCACTGCCTGCTGGTAAATCATTAACCACCGTGTTTACTGTACCTGAGGCATCAATCGTATATAAGTTTGCGCCACCTGCTACATATAATAGGTCGTCGTGATAGGCTAAACCATTAGGAAGTGTTAGCCCCTCAGCAAAGGTTTCCATTGCATCAGGGAAAAAATCATCATTCGTATCACGGATAATCATGACCTTGCCAGCCAGTGGGCGTGTTGCATAGAGTGTGCCATCTGGAGCAACCTCTAACGCTGTAAATGCCATTGGCTCGATAGTCGGGTCATTCACGATACCCTCAACACACCAGCGCAAATTATCAACATAAAGTCCATCTTGGATAACAGTTGGGCGTTCGACACAATCCCCTAGTTCAGGTTGTTGGGCTGATACCCCCAAGCTCGTGCTGATAAGGATGAGTGTTAGCCATATAAACATAAAATTCGATAAAACTTTAGACCTTATCATCCTTGTATATGTTGGTTTGCGGACAAGGCAAGCCATTGTCCCTACATGGTTTCTATATGTATTTGTAGGGATGAGACATGTCTCATCCACCAATTCAAACCGTATGCTTTTCCAAAAGATATTAGAGTGTCGCCAAGCCCTTAGTAACGTAAAGACATACACGTTAAACCACCATCCATTTTTTGAAACTCACTCATATCGAGTTCAACGACTTTATCATAATATTGTTTTGCTGCTTGCAAGGCTGTTGGATAACCCTTTGCGATAAAAAGTGTATCGTTCACAGGCATGACATCGGCTGCATAACCCTCTTCTTCTGGTAGCGTGACCACTGTTGTCCAGCTTAAGTCATAATCAGTAGTCAAGGCAGGATCGTGGATGAGGACATTTGGAGCAAGTTCGGTCAAGCCACTTTTGAGATGTAACACACCATCAAAGCTAACAGCATCCACCCGAATATCAGGTTTCACTGTTTGGAAGGCGGTGCGAAGGGCGTCAACCCCTTCTTGATTGGTGCGATGAGATAAGCCAATCAATACACGGTCAGCACAAATCAAAACATCGCCACCATCAATCCGTGCTGAGCCTTGTGTATCTATAATGCGTAAGTCCGCTAAATGTGGCTTGAGCGATTCCCCTTCTTCTTCACGAGCTTCTGCTCCAGAACGACACATAAACGCCACATCATGGAAGATAACACAAGGGTCTTCAACAAAATGTCCATCAGGATAACGATCATCAGCAGGGAGTAGTGTCAATTCCAAGTTGCAAGCGCGTAATGCTTGAATATAGGCATCATATTGTCTGAGTGCATTATCATAATCAGGTACACCCAAATGCGACGACATGGTGATGCCATCCGCGAAGTTTGATGCAGGGCGACGGGCAAGGATACGGGTAAAGGTTGGCAGTAAGTGGGACATCAGATCATCTCATTTATTCATATTCATCATATATGTCACATCTTAACGGATAATGATTACATAGGAATGGGCAAATTAGCCTATCGTCAGTCTACATAATATAAATACTCTTGGTTCATATTTTGCATGTTCCCCATTAAAATAGACAAACATATGATTTATGGATGAACCTATGCTAAACAATCCCAAATATCAACTCGATGTTGAAGAACATCGTGACAATCTCATACCTTTACTCAAAATAATCTTGGAAAAACCCACACGCATGACCTCGCGTGAACATCAGCAATTGATGCGCCAATATCCAAAACCCAATGGCGAAGGCTTCTATAGCCTATCGAACTTGGTCGATGCCTATCGTACTTTTGCAGGACAAGATGGCATTCCAGACTTTGATGAAGATGTCTTACATAAACTACGGCGTAAACCGGTGCGGACGATGTCAGGTGTTACACCTGTTACTGTGTTGACGAAGCCATTCCCTTGCCCTGGGAAATGTATCTTCTGCCCAAATGATGTACGGATGCCAAAGAGTTATTTGGCAGATGAACCGGGTGCACAACGGGCAGAGAAAAATGCCTTTGACCCTTATCTACAAACATATATTCGTTTGTTGACCTATAAAAATCTGGGACATTCGACTGAAAAAATCGAAATTATCATTCTTGGTGGAACATGGTCATTCTATCCTGAGACATACCAGATTTGGTTCATCAAGCGTATCTTTGACGCGATGCATGATTTTGGTAATGATATTGATGGGCGCGATGATGTGGTTGCCGCACTCCAGCAAAAGTCAATGTTCACAGGTGAAAATATCAGTAATGTGACCATACAAGGCATCAGCCTGAACGAGTCTTATAATCAGGTTGTGCAGAATATTTACGCCGATGAGATGTATCGCTCACGCGGTTTAGCCCAAGAAATTGCTGGGGGTGACCATGAACGCAGTGTTGTTGATGAATTTGCGACATGGGAAGAACTGGAAGCAGTACATAAAGAAAATGAAACAGCGGATTGTCGGGCTGTTGGGCTAGTGATTGAAACCCGTCCTGATCATATCAGCGAAGAAGAAGTCATTCGGGTTCGTCGCTTGGGCTGTACCAAAGTCCAAATCGGATTCCAGAGTTTGAATGATAAAGTGCTGACTATGAATAAACGTGGACATAATGTACAAGCAACCCGTCGTGCTGTGAAGCTCTTGCGGAAAGCTGGTTTTAAAATTCACGCTCACTGGATGCCGAATTTATACGGGTCATCGCCACAAGAAGACATCGAAGATTATGATAAGATGTTTGGTGACGCGGACTTTCGCCCTGATGAACTCAAGATTTATCCTTGTTCACTGATAGAGAGTGCCGAACTCATGCAACAATATCAGTCTGGGGAATGGCAACCTTACACCCATGATGAATTATTGCGTGTCTTGGTGGCATGTTTTAAAGAGACGCCTGAATATTGTCGGCTTACGCGAGTGATTCGGGATATTCCGGGAACAGACATTGTCGATGGCAATAAGGTCACGAACTTCCGCCAACTGGTCGATATTGAGTTGGAGCGTCAAGGAATGAAAAGCTCAGACATCCGTGCGCGAGAAATTCGCAAGAAACAGGTGACAGGTGATGACCTTCATTTGGATAGCGTAGCCTATGCGTCAAGTATGAGTGAGGAAATCTTCTTACAATATATAACAGATGACCGTGATATTGCAGGATTTTTGCGCTTGTCTCTGCCTGTGGCTGATGAACCTGCTTTGGTTGATGAGCTTGAGGGCTGTGCGATGATACGCGAAGTGCATGTTTATGGCTTGGCTGTTGGTATCGGTGAAAGTGTCGAAGGTCGCGCGCAACATCTCGGCTTGGGTACGAAGCTGATTGAAGAGGCTGTCGCAATTGCAAAGGCGAAGGGCTATAAGAAACTTGCTGTGATTTCGTCGATTGGTACGCGCGAATATTACCGTAAACGCGGATTTTCAGACGGTTATTTGTACCAAATTCGTGACATTGTGAACGAATAGCCTGCAAAATTTGTCTAATTGGTTAGAATAAGTTTAGATTTGTGTGAACACACTGGGACAAACAGATGACAACAATTGGTGAAATAGAACGCGCGAACAAACGCAACCAGACTTTACGATTATTAATGCTCTTGATTATTGTCGGGACATTTCCGTTTTATTGTTTGGGGGTCGTCGTTATCGGGAGTGCGCCTGCGGGTGATGCACAGACCGCAATTGAAACAGTTACAGAAGACCCTGATGCAACCTTCACGCCATTAGGGGGTGATTTGACGGCATCTCCAACACCGACAGTGACGGGAACACGTATTGTAACAGCGACATCAGCAAGTACACTTGCACCGACACCGTGGCAATTTGTCCCACCGACACGCATTGTTGTCACGAATACACCGATATTCCCAACCGCAACCGTCTTTATTCCATCGCCAACAACACCACCAACATTTACACCTGCCGTTGGTGATAAAGATAGCGATGGGCTTAATGATAATGATGATGTCTGTCCTGATATTTTTGGTCCACAAGATAATAATGGCTGCCCTTATCCTGATGACCCAGACCGCGATAATATTCGTGGTAATGATGATAAATGCCCGAACATCTTCGCGCCAAACAACCCGCGCGGATGCCCTGATAGCGATGGTGACGGTTTAGACGATTCACAAGATGATTGCCCAAGCCAAAGTGGTCCAAGCTCGAACAAAGGCTGTCCAAATGTTGATACCGACGGTGATGGCATCAAAGATAATAAAGATAGTTGCCCGAACCAAGGTGACGCTGGCAATGGTATAGATGGTACAGGTTGTCCAATACCTGCACCTGTTGATACAGATGGCGATGGATTTACCGATGATGTCGATAGTTGCCCGAACCAAGGTGACCAAGGTAATGGCTTAGATGGCACAGGTTGCCCAATCCCTGCTCCTGTTAGCGGAACATAGGCTATATTATGCAGATTCAGGGACGTTATATGCCATTAAACGAAGGACACAAATTGCATGTTGTGACTTCTGGCTCTGAGTCTGCACCACCACTCCTCATGCTCCATTGCTGGACGGGTAACTGGACACAATGGGAACAAACCATGCAACATCTGGAAGGGCAATTTCGCTTTATTGTCCCTGACCAATTTGGTTTTGGCGCAAGCCCCAAACCTGCTGGAGAGCATTATCAAATTGATGTGCAAGCAGAACGCGCGCGTCAAATTGTGCGTGACCTCGGTTATGATAAAGTCTCGATTATTGGGCATAGCATGGGGGGCATGATTGGATTGACCTTTGCTGGGATGTTTCCTGATATGGTTGATAAGTTGGTTGTGGTTGACCCAGCTGTAACAGGTAAGACACATCCGCTCACCACGTCGCTGGCAAAATTCCTGAACTTAGGGCGCATGGGATTTGTGCAACCGCTTGAATGGACAATTGAGTTGGGTCAACGTGTTCCTGTATTGGGTGCGATGTTGATGAAGGTATTTTTTGCTCACCCCCATAAATTCCCTGAAGCAGTTCAATATTGGGGAAGTCAGGCAATTGCGGATGGGCAAGTATACGCTTCTGTATGGGCAGAAAAAGCCATTACGGAGTGGGATACACGTCCCTTATTACATAGTATCACTGCCAAAACGCTGGCAATCTGGGGGGAACTCGATTTCACAATCCCTATCAGTGAATGTGATGTGCTGGATGCCCATATTGCCAATTTTGAAGCCTTACGGATTCCTGATGTGGGTCACTTCCCGATGATTGAAGCATGGGAAGTCTACAGTCAAACCGTTTCAGACTTCCTCAGTAACTAATCCACCACGAATTTATCTTGCACCTTAACCAGCCAATGATATAAACCTGACATCTTTTGGAAATGCTCAAAGCAAAAATCGACTACATCCTCAGACATCAGCACATCCCACGGGATTTCTGTCGCATGAGTATAAAGCCCATTATATTTTAGCAATTCTGCGCGTGGATGGTCTTTATCATAACCGCGTGGCGTTGTCTTATAATGTTTCCCTAAAACCTCATATCCAGCCGATTCTAGCGTCTGCATTTCATCACCTAAGGCTTCCCCCACTTCATCATCGACAACCGCTTGACGATAGGCTTCTAACATAGGCTTCGGAAAACCAAACATCCCCACCATCAACCCAGCTGATTCAGGGCTGATTTGCATACCAAATGCAGGGTGTTCTGTTTTTTTGCCAGTACCGCGCCACCACATCATCGAGATATTGGTTTTGTAGGGGGATTTATCTTTACTAAAGCGAGTATCACGCGCCATCCGCATTAACCCGCCACTGCCATTCGCGCGGGTATCCACAACCAATTGACCATCAATATCCTGTAGGCGTGTCCCCATCACCTGTACCCATTCAATAGCAGGATTTTTGACTGATTTTTCATAGACCTTCTTATTTCCTGTGAACCACTCTCGATCATTATTTTGCGATAAGTCAATCAAAAACTGCTGTGTATCTGCTGTAAATCCAGTAAAACCTGACATAAGACTCTCTTACATATTAAATTGAACGAATGTTCTAATTATAATTAAGAAAAAATGTTCTGTCAAATTG